>JAZRNP010000026.1:0-9280 GCA_045648225.1 Victivallaceae bacterium
GCGGACGCGGAGCGATCAGAGCGAGAACACCGGTCTCTTCGGTGAAGGTCAAGCCGTCGGGTAGCTGTTCGCAAACGCAGTTCACGCCGGTGACATAGGATTCAAAGGAACCGACGCTCACGACCGGCATGGCGGCCGCGACACGGGTATCCATCGCAGCGAGCCACATGGTCTGGTTGCCGCCGCCGGAAGCACCGGTGACACCGATGCGTTTTTTGTCAACATAGGGCAGAGAACACATCAGATCCATACCGCGCATATTGTCGACCAGCTGGGCACCCATGAGGGATTCGCCGATGTTGAAAAGCGAAGAACCGAGGAAGCCGCCGTGGTATTCTTTGACCAGATAGTTGGTGGCACGTTCAAAAACGCCGAATGCATCGATGCTCAGGCAGACATAACCGCGTTTGACCAGAGCGATGACAGTTTTCTGAACCAGTTCAGCGAGGTTGCCGTCGGCGTGGTGCCCGTGGACATGGATGGCACCGGGGAAGATTTTTGCATCAGATTTGGGACGGTACAAAAATGCGGTGACATAGAGACCGGGACGGCTCTGATAGATCAACTTGGTGATGGTGTAATCGCCGCAGTCGAGAGTTCCGAATTCGGTAACATCGAGGGGGAGATTGGGATCATATTTGGCTCCCATTTTTTCCCAGAGTTTGGCGCGGAGTTTGCGCTGGAATTTTTTCAGATCTTCCATTGTGCAGTTGGGCAGATCGAGCTGGGAAATGCGGGCAAGTTTTGCCGCTTCTTTGCGCATTGCGATGGTGACCTGACAGAAGTCAGAGGGGAGAAGGTGGTTCAGACCTTCGCGGGGGAAAGGAGGAAGCAGAGCATTCCAGACATTTGGTACCATTTTAATTGTTCCTGTCTTTTTATGGTTAATGTTAAAAGAGTCTAAATTCAGTTTAATATATCCTGTGACAATGCTTTAATCAAGGTACAAAACATTAAAAAATCGAATTATTGCTCTTTTATACTTTTCAACGGGGCGGCGAGACGCAGAATTCCGTCGGAATCGAGATATTTTATCTGAAATTTCACCCCGCGACGTCCTTTGCCGGGCAGGGGTTTGTACCGGGGATCCGGATTCCGGGTGTTGCGAGCGATGATGAATGTGCCGGGGGTGTCCGTCAGAGTCGGAGGAGTTTCGCAGAATCCGACATTGGCATTTTCAGGTAAAGAGCCGACCGGCGTGACGGTTCCGGAAGAATTTTCCAATTCAGCAGGGTCAAAGATGTAGGATTTTTTCCCTCCTCCGTAAAACGCGGCGAGAAGTTTCCCCTGGAAACTACTCAGGGCCTGTGCCCCGAATTTGGTGGGAGTGCCGATGGAGATAACGGCGATTTTGAGCAGATTGAACTCCTTATCGCAGATGGCGATCCGGTTCTCCGTGCGGAGCTTTGCTCCGAGGTGGTTGGCAGCGACATAAAATTTGCCGTTGATAAAGGCGATCCCGTCAATGCCCCGGAGAGCTTTGAGCGGTTTTATTTCCAGCAATTCGAGTTTTTTGTTGTAGACAAAAATGCAGTTTGAAGCATTATATTTTCTGATGATTTCAGAGCTGGCAGGGACGCTGTCCCACAAGGCAGCGGCACAATATATTTTTTCACCGTCGGTAGTGAGGTCGCCGGAGTGAGGAGGAACATCGATCCGGAGCAGTTGTCTGCCGGAAAAATCAAATTTGGCAATATTATAGCCGAAGGCACAGTAAATTCCTGATTCATCTGCGCAAATTCCCTGACTGTGTCCCCGGAAATCCCGGGTCTCAGTGAAAAATACTTGCGCTGCAAGTTGAAATAAAAGCAGCAATGCGGTCAATGTAAGGGTGGGTTTCATTGGATTTATAAGTTCAAATGTTGTTTTTTCCGGTATTCTGACGGACTCATTCCGGTAATCCGTTTGAATTGTCTGGAAAAATAGTTGCTGTCGGTAAAGCCGCACTGCAAAGCGATCTCTCCGATATCCAGCGTAGTTTCTGCCAGAAGATTGGCGGCATTGGAAACGCGCAAGTGGAGCTGGTACTGCAGCGGAGTGGTTCCGGTGGCATTTTTGAAGTATTCCATAAGCGAACTTTTGCACATATTTGCCACGGCGCACAATTTGGCAGTCGAAATGGTGTTTTTGTGGTTTTTGCGAATGTATTCCATAAGTCTGGTCACATTGCCGCGGCTTGCCTTTACCGTATCGGAAAAACGGATATAATGGCGGGAAAGTTCACTCAACAGCACCATGAATAACCCGAGCATATTGAAACGGTATCCGGGCAACCGGTTCTGATTTTCCTGCCGGAGTTTGTTTTCAAGGAAGGTTATATTCTTGAAATCCTCCTCATCCAGATGAAAATGCAGGATCGAACCGTTTGCATTGAGTTCCCCGTAAAACAGTGCCTTGAATCCGGGATGACGCATGGCATCAAGGATCGGAGTCTGCAGTTTTTCCGGGATATAGATGATATTGGTCAGCGACATGTCCGGAGTGTTTTCGGCAAAACGGTGGATCGTTCCCGGCGGTACCAGCAGGATATCTCCGGCGGAAATTTCCGAAATATTCTGTTCATTCACGATGTGTTTGCCGTGACCGCTCAAAATGATGCACAATTCAACAAAATCATGGCGGTGTGCCGCACAGTTGTTCTGCCTGACTACGTGGCGGACAAAAAGCGGAAAATCATCCGCGGTTCCCTGACTGGTCGCATTGAGCTGTTTGAAATATATCATATTGAAAACACCATGATTACACCTATAATATACGCATAGAAAATTATTTTGCAAATTACGGGCAAAAGAAATTTTCTGAAAAATGGAGTTTTGTGCTATTTTTCTCTACTTTTGTTAAGGCGTACGGAAAAAATTCAGGTATATTTATCTGCATACACGAAAAAATTACCGGAATCCGGCGTTGTCAATGCTGAAGGAGTGTGCATATATGTCAACGGAAAAAACAGTACCTTTCGCGTCCTTTTCGATCGTTTCCCCCTTGCGCTTTTTGAAAAAGAATGGAAGCGCCGGAAAAAAAGGAAACTTTTTTACTCTGATCGAACTGCTCGTTGTGATAGCCATTATTGCCATTCTGGCGGCAATGCTGCTCCCTGCGCTGCAGAGTGCCAGAGAACGCGGTCAGCAGAGCAACTGTTCCGGCAATTTGAAGCAGGTCGGTCAGGCAGTGCTGATGTACGGCGATGATAATAACGGCTGGTATTATCATGCTTACGGCGGTATGTGTGATCCGAATTACTGGAGAGCCGGTATTTTTGCCCGTATCGCCCAGTATTGCGGCGGGCCGACTTTTGCCCAGTTGGAGGACGCCTCTATCCGGGTTCCGTCCCGAACTCCGCAGGTGTTTTTCTGTCCGAAGCAGGAGTTTGCTCTGGACAGAAGTCTGCCGCGTTCCACCAATTTTACCTATTCAGTTGCGTATGAAAATCCGACTGACGGGAAAGACGGATTCCTGCCGATGTTCAAAAAAGGCGGCATGCTGAATAAAATCCCGTTGAGCCGTTATGTTCTGGCGGCGGATTCCCACAGCACGACGGTTTCCAATGACAACAATTCCCGTTTGCGCACCTGGCTTTATTACACCGGCGAGAAACAGTACGGTTATCCCTTCCTGCGCCATAACGGCAATGCCAATATGCTTTTCTTTTCCGGATATGTCAGTTCAAAATCAGCCAATGAGATCGTGAACAGCGACAATGTGGTTATTCCGACCGGAGATACGACATACAAAAAATTCAATTCTCTGTTTGACAAAAACAAGGCACTGAAGCAGTTTTAAACGGTCAGTACAGAAATCATAGAGGAAAATATGCAGAAATTTTTATCTTTTGAAACGGTATTCCGGACAATATTCTGGTTGTTCGTGATGAATTTTGCAGTTCCGGTCCAGGCGGCATCGCAGGTGGTGTGGCAGTTGAAACCGGACAATGTCGTTCTTGAGAACCAGTGCCGTCCGGATCCCTCCGGTTCGTTGCGTTTCACCGGCGGAAAATCCGGTGTCCGTCTGGTCAGCCGGGAGCTGATAAAGATCGATCCGGAAGCCGAATATGTGTTCAGCTTCAAAGTCCGTTCTCAAACCGGAAAGGGCAGGGTGAATCTGACTCTCATTTGTTTTGATGACAAAGGAGCGGCTTTTGAACCGACCGCAGTGGTCGCTTCGGAGGATTACGGTGTTTTGAGTGCGCCGGTCAAGCGGGGAGACAAAACGGTCAAAGTCACCGGCGCGGAAAAGTGGCAGCGTGCCAAAGCCGGTTCCGTGATCGTTTTCAATGCGAAAAAAGATCGTTCCGATCTGCCCAACCGCAGCCGTTCGGCGGCAGTGAAATTGATTTCCGCAGACGGTCAGATCGAATTCGTTCAGCCGCTGCGGCGCAAATATCCGGCTGGAACTGCGGTCCGCCGCCATTGGCTGCAGGGCGGAGAAGATACTCTGCTGCCGATGGCAGTCGGAGAACGTTTTGTCACCAAATCCCGTTCCCGCAAAGGTATTTCATCCCAGGGGCGCGAGAGCGGCAAATTTATTTACGGTGCTGCAGGTTTCAAAGTCGCCGTGAGTTCCAAATGCAAGGACGTCGAAATCGGTGAACTCCGTGTGACCAGAATATTGCCGCGGCAGAAAAATAAAATGGTCGTTTCCGGAACCGGTGCCAGAAAAGAGTTGATCGCCAAAGCTTTTTCCGGAGAGGTGAAAACTGCCCGTCTGTCCTGGTGGGGATTCAAAGAGGATGCCACTGAACTGCTTCAGAATGCCATTGATTCCAAAATCAGCAAACTTATCATCGACAATATCGGCAAACCGTGGGTGACCGATACCATTGAACTGCGTTCTGATCTGGAAATCGTTTTTGAAGAGGGCGCAGCGGTTGAAGCCAAACCGGATGCATTCCATTCCCGGACTGCCTGCCATTTTGTCGGAAATAATGTCTGCAATGTCATCATTCGCGGTGAAGGCAGAGGCGGGATCATCCGCATGCGCAAACGGGATTATCAGGATGCCAAAAGATATGTGCCGAGTGAATACCGCCACTGTGTGGCTTTTTCCGGAGGCAGAAATATCCGGGTCGAAAATATGAAACTTGCCAGTTCCGGCGGTGACGGTTTTATTATCCGGGCATACGGTCAGATTGCCGCTGAAAATATCGTGGCGCGGAAACTGCATTGCGATGATAATCATCGGCAGGGTATCAGCGTGATCTGCGGACGCAATATCCTGATCGAAGATTGCATTTTATCCAATACCGACGGCGCTCCGCCGATGGCTGGAATCGATATCGAGAGCAACCATGAGTTTGAACCGGCTTCCAATATCGTTGTCCGCAACTGCCGGATGATCAATAATACCGGTCTCGGTCTGGGAGTTTCCATCACCCGGATGAATACCGATATCGCCGGCCCCGTCGGAGTTCTTGTTGAAAACTGTGAGATGATCGATAATTTCCGCGGCTGTGTTGCCGTCGGTGTCCGCGCCCGCTGGCCCCGCGACAATGTCCGCATGGACGGCAATGTGATCTTTAAAAATCTCAAATTCATCAATCTCAAACATAAAAACCGCCGCCGTCATCCGATCAATATCGAAATCGATAACTACGATACTTTGAATATCAGCTTTGACAATATCGAAGTCACCCGCGGCCCGGTCGCCAATCCGGCGATCCTGATCGCCAACTGCACTCCGGACGGAAAAGTTCCGGGAACGAAGATATCGTTCAGAAACATGAAGTATAATGATGTCCCGGCGGATAAGATATTTTCCATTTACGATCACAGTTTCACCGGAGATTCCGACTGGATAAAGGGGTTGGATTACCAGCCGGAAAAATACCGGAAAATCACCGCTTTCAAGGGCAATGCCCCGGTTCCGGAAAAGTTTTCCGGTGTGCGGAAATACAAAGATCTGTTTGCCGTGTTCCGTCCTGATTTCTGGGCATACGGTAATGCCGGGACGCAGGGCGAAGTCACTTTTGAATTCCGGAGCATGGGCTATCGCAGCCGCAAAACCACGATTACCATGATCACTCCCTCCGGGAAAAAGCAGATCATCGGCACGATGGATCCCGGAGAGATCCGGACATTCCGGATCGATTTTAAAGAGAGCGGCTATCATAAATTTGAAATGCGCGGATTTTATGAACTGTTTGCGCTTAAAAGTTCGACTGTTCCCGCCGGACTTTATATTGCGGAACATGGCACGCATTTTTTGCAGAGTACCGGCAATATTTTCTTCACTGTTCCGGAACACAGTGCTGATTTTGCGGTTCGCGCCTGGGGCAGAAGCAATATTCTCTGGTGCGGAGTTGAACTCTTTGCTCCGGATGGTAAAAAGGTCTGGGATACGGTCACCAATCACGCCCAATTCACCCCCTCTGCCGCTTTGCAGAAAACTTCCGGTGTCTGGAAACTGCATTTGAAACACCCGCAGCGGACTTTCGGTAAATATCACATCGCTCTGCCGGGATTGCCGCCGTACGCGGCATTGGAAATAGCAGAGTGATCATCGCATTTAACAGGATTTTTTAACGGTTCCATGAAAAGATTTCTTTTGTTTTTGGCAGTGGTTCCGGCGCTTGCTCTGGGCGGCGCTGAACGCCGGGCGATGTCGCTGGTGCTGATGGTCGATGGGTTGCGGGTGGATGCACCCGGCAACTTGAATATGATAAACTATTCCATGCTGCAGAACAACCGGTGGCATCCGGAATACCGGGCGCTTTTTGCCGACAATTGCCGGACGGTCCCGGATGCAGTCCCGGACAGTGCGCCAAATCATGCGGCGATCATCACCGGAGTCAACGCCGCCAAAAACCGCGTTTTTGCCAACCGGACCACGATGAAGGGAAACTTCAAAGAGTGGAAACCATATCTTGCCAGATTGGTCGATGCCGGGGCAATAAACAAGGGTGCATTCTTTTTTCTCTGGTGGGAAGATGCCCATTATCCCATGGGTGATAAGGTCGCATGCTACCGTAATCTGGTCCGGGGATTGGAGTTGTGGCAGAAGGATGAAGATTGTGTCAACCGCCTTATTGCCGCATTGAGATCCGATGATACGCCGGAGGCGGTTTTATTCTTTTTTGACACTCTGGATCACAAAGGGCATAAGGGCGGCAGAATGGAAAATGGTGTGCGGTACGGATTCTATCCCTACAGCCGCGGCTATATTCATGCCGCCGCGCTTACCGACTGGTGGATCGGAAATATTCTGCACGCTCTGCGGCAGCGTCCGACCTTTGAACAGGAGGATTGGCTGATCATCATCTGCGCCGATCATGGCGGATACAGCGGCGGTCACGGAAGCGTCGCCGAAGAGATGGCGCGTACCACTCCGCTGCTTGTGGTTTCCAGAAACATTCCTGCCGGAGGCAAAATGGCGGAAGTTCCGTCGCTGACCGATATCGCTCCGACGGTACTCAAACATCACGGCGTTGCGGTCCCCGGTCTTGACGGCAAAGCGATCGATGCTTCAACTGCCGTTCAGAAGATCGGAAAACGCAAACTTTCAGACGGTTTGATCTATTATCTGCCTTTTGATGAAAAAGTTGACCGTAATGCCGCCGGTAAAGCGCCGGTGACTGTAAAGGGTGAGGTCAAGACGGCTTCGGGCAGGTTCGGCGGCGCGGCGGATTTCAAACGGGACGGCGGATATCTGCAGCTGGCGAAGTCGGATTCGCTGAAGTATGAGAAGCGGAATGATTTCACGGTGACATTCTGGCTGAAAAGTTCCGATTTGAGTGACGGTGAGCCGGTGATTTTTGCCAATAAGGATCTGAGTGATCCCCGCAATCCCGGTTTGGCATTTATCCGCAGAGGTCAGGATCAGATCGATTATTACACTAAAAAAATGCTGGGACGGGAAATTTTTTACATGTTCAATGCCGGCAGTTCGGTCAGAGAGGGAATTGTTGCTGAGATGAGAAAAATGCATCCAGCCAAAGATGAATGGCTGTTTTTTGCCATTACTGATAACGGAACCAATTGCTATGTCGCGCAGGGATTCGCCGACGGGAATTTTTACTGGATGACCGGAGATTTCAATAAGATCAGACCGTTTACGGATATGCCGTGGAACATCAATCAGGACGGTACCGGAAAATATCCCGGAAGGATCGATTTCCAAATGGATGATTTTGCTCTGTGGAACCGTGCTCTTTCGATCGATGAGATCAAACATATTTTCATCAGCGGTACCGGCGGGATCCCGCTGAGCGGAGCGGTCAGATAAAACGTTTTCGGTATCAATAGTTTTTTACTTTGAAAAACGGCGTGATTTTTTTCCCGGAATGTTTTGTCCGCAGGATGTGTGTGCTTGAAAAACTCCGTTTGCGGTGATATATTATGTTCTTGTATATATGTAATAATAACTGAAAATATAGGGACTACCTTTTAATGGACAACCAGACAAAAATAATCGGTGAACGGTTGCGGGAAATCCGCACCATTATGGAAATATCAGCTGCAGAAATGGCAGAAGTGACCGGTGTTACCGAAGCCGAATATCTCGCTCATGAAAACGGCGAAGTTGACAGCCATATCTCATTCCTTTACGATTGCGCCAAAAAGCTGGGCGTGGATTTGAGCTCTATCGTGCGCGGAGAGTCTCCGAAGCTTTCCAGTTACACCCTGACCCGGGCCGGTTCCGGAGTTTCCATTGAGCGTTCCCACGAATTCGTTTACCGTCAGCTGGCGGCTGATTTCAAAAAGCGTATCACTGAACCGCTTTTTGTGAAAGCCAAACCGCAGATCGACGGTCAGCCGATTCCGCTTTCAGTCCACCCGGGACAGGAGTTCGACTATATCCTCAAAGGAAAACTCAAGGTTCAGATGGAGGGTAAAACTGAGATCCTCAGCGAAGGTGACAGTATCTATTTTGACAGCAATCAGCCGCACGGATTGGTTGCTTATGAGTGCGATGAGTGCGAATTCCTCGCTATCGTGATCCAGGGCGATGCCCGCAGTTTTGAACCTCCGCAGCCGGTGGATAATTCCGGGGCCGCAGCTGCTGCTGATGCCGATCAGCGGATCTGCCAGAAGTTCGTCGATGAGACCATCGACGAGGAAGGCCATCTGATCGATGCCAAATTCAAATGCCCGGAAAACTTCAACTTTGCTTACGATGTGGTCGATGCTCTCGCCGCCAAGAATCCCTCCAAACTGGCGATGGCGTGGGTCGATAAACATCACAACCGTACCGATTTCACCTTTACTGATATCTCCCGTAATTCCTGTCAGGCAGCCAATTACCTGACTTCGCTGGGCATCAACCGTGGCGACCGGGTGATGCTGGT
>JAZRNP010000027.1:0-6444 GCA_045648225.1 Victivallaceae bacterium
ATTCCCCGCAAAGCGCAGTTCTTTTCCACGGCCTGTTTTGCCGCAAGTGCGGCGGCTTCGCCCATTGCCATGCAGTCGGCGACCAAGCGGTAACTTGCCAATGCTTCATGCGAACCGCCGATGCATCTGCCGACGACCAACAGATGATTCAAATTGCGGGGAATGAGCGAACCGTAACGGATCTGATAGGGATTGACCTTGGTGACGACGATCGCCGGTTCCCCATCCTTGCAGCGGTGAATATCGATATTATGTCTTACTGTGAAGATGGCATCATCATAGAATTTCCCCTCCGTGTAATCAGCAGTGGAAACTCTGGCTTCGCAGATGATCCGCCGGGATTCCCGGACACCGGGCAGCGGAGCGTAGGGACCTTTTTCCAATTTCGCCTGATATGCCTGCTTCATCAACTCGACCAACTCGTCGGATTGAGCACGTAATTTGATCAGCGAACGGGACAAACTTTCGGCATTGAGCACATCGCACTCCCAATCGTGAGAGAGCATCAGCCACAATGTGGCGGTGGTATCGGGCATCTGCCGCATACGGCCATTGTCATAAGGCAATTCATAATCCGGTTTGATCTCCCGGAGTTTTGGCAGCAACTCTTCCTTGAGGGGGATTTCGCCCAAATTATAGTTGTTGACCAGCATCGGAAGCGACAGAGACTGGATCCGGCCGTCACTGTCTCTGCCATACTCAAATTCTGCTCCGGCAAATGCAGCCACATCGCCGTCGCCGGTGGCATCGATGATGATCCGGCCCATAACGGCGTGACGTCCCTGTTTGGATTCGACGATGACACCGGTCACGGTGTTGTGTTCCATCACCGCCGAAACCACCCGGGTCAACAGCAATGGAGTGATATTGTGTTCGACGATGAGCCGGTCAAAAACGCTCACCAGAGAAAAATTGTTATAATAAGGACGGCAGTAAAGACCGTTTTTTTCCATATAGCTGAAAATCTCTTTGACAAATCCGCCCTTGTTATCCACATCACCCGACCACATCGTGACTGCGGACATCATGCCGCCGAACTGGGCACTGTTTTCAATAATGACGACTTTCAATCCCAAACGGGCGGCACATACCGCAGCGGCGACACCGGCGGTACCGCCACCGCAAACGACCACATCGGCTTCGTGAGTCACCGGGACATTGCGTGCCGGTTCAAAAACGGTCTTATTCATGACTATCCTGCTGAATTTAATTAATTCTGATCATCTTGTTGTATGTAGCACCCCATTTGCCCATACAGAAACGCTCGATCCGGTCGGCACCTTTGTTACCGCTGATCGATTTGACTCCTTTAGCTACTTCGTATGCCGTCATCGAGGCACTGTGTCCATCGACAAAGAGCAGATTTCCTTTGTTGTTGTGCAAAGTTGCGAGCTGACCGTAATCTGCGCTGTAGGAAGCGGTGGTCATTTTGAAACACGGCATTCCGCCGCTTGCCGCCTTGCCGGCATCTGCAATCATCATCACTTTAGCATAACCGGCGTTCTGAACCCCGGAGTGATTCAGATTGAATGCGAACAATCCGTCGGACAATTTCAGTCTGGGCGCACCGAAAACGTACCACCACTTAGCATCGTCAGTGGAATCAAGTTGCTCAAATTCAGGAGCCGTACAAACAAAGGAAAAATAGGTTTCTTTAGCACCTTTTGCATAGAGCAGCTTGAGAAGAGAACCCCATGCCCATCCCTTGCTGTGCATAGTAAGATTAGACCGGTTTACGCTGGTCGCATCATGATTGACAAAATAACTGCCAAAATCATTCACATAAAAGCTGACCATCTGGGCAACCTGCTTTTGCCGTGAAGTACAATCGGCAGCTTTCCCACGCGCCCGGGCATTCTGCAATGCGGGGAGCAATATCGCCGCCAATATTGCGATGATGGCGATAACCACGAGAAGTTCGATAAGCGTAAAGTTCTGAGAAGAGCGTTTCATAATTCCGACTCCTTATCGTTATTTGCAATATATTTTATAGCAGACCGCCTGAAGCGGAGCAAGTTCGACCTCAAAGTTTCCTTCCGGAGCAGTAAAATTTTCTCCTTTGGGATTCAAAAGATCGCAAACCGCAATTTTGCTGCCGTAAACCAGATTATCCACCACCGCTTTGACCGGAGTGTCGGCGGAGTTGACGATCAACACATAACGGGCATTGTTCCAGACGAGCTGTTTTACCGAAAGCGACGGACACATCTGGTTTCCTTTACGCATTCTCAGTTCAATCTTTTCAGCTCCTTCGGTGATCGAAACTTCGATATCGGAAGTGTCTTTGCCAAAGAGCAACGCCTGACCGAGTTCGCCGGAGAGAGTTTTGGCAACCTCCAGATAGGCATCGATATATTTTTCCCATGCCGTAAAATGGGGACGGCGGCGTGCGGAAAAGACCAGAATTCCTTTGGCACCGTTGGCAAGACCGCAGTAGGTATCGTGCTTGACCCATGCATTGATCAACTTGAACTCCTCCGGAGCAGGCTGCTGGAACATTTCCGGAAGCAGAAACGGGAGACCTTTTTTGGCAATTTTGGTCGCTTCGACCTGTTCTCCGATGGAGTAACGCACCCAAACCCGGTTCGTTTTGTGATTGCTGTAATTGGTGTAGGTCCCTTTTGCGCAAATATCCATGTAAGGCAGCGTCTTGGCCAGCGCAGAAGCTCCCCGGTGTCCGGGTTCATACATGAAGACCGGGCGTTTCATCGGGTCATTTTCTTTGATGAGCTTGTACATTTCCTCAAGATAGAGCATTTCCCGCTTTTTCCAGTGGCGGCGTTCCTCCGGAGTAACATTCCAATAGGCGATCTCCGGATTCTTGGCGAGTTCACGAATATAGGGAGCAGTCTCCTTTTTCAGAGCTTCGACATCCAATTTTCCGCGTCCTTTGAAAAATGCCTTATCGATTTTTTTGCCGCCGATAATACCGCTCACGGTCATGACCGCCTGAACTTTGTATTTTCTGGCAGTATCAATCACCTCGAAATTCAATTCATACTGCGGACCGATCAACGAGGCTCCACCTGAAACGATTTTAGCCGCATCAGCAAACCGCTTTTCCGGTGGCATGATTTCGCTTTTTTTGGTCAATCCGTTGGCTCCGCCGGTGGAGTAGAAACTGAAAGGAAATTTCCGTCCCTGCGGGAATACCCGGTCAGCCGGAAGTTTCACATCTTTATCCGTGGGGCCGGCGAAAAAAGTTTTGGTGTCGGTATTGATGGCAGAAAGCACCGTCGAACTCAACAACAGACCGCCAAGCAGTAAAAGTTTATTTTTCATAATATTCAGTTCCTTTCCAATTTGAACAGTTTTACTTCAAGAGCTTTAAAAGTCAGTTCCACTGAACCGTTTCCGGCGACAGCGACCGTTTTTCCGGAAACGGCATCTTTGACCACCGTACCGGCGGGCATACCGCTGATAACACCGGAAACATCCGCATTATCCGAATTGACCATAAACAAATATCGTCCACGGGCATGGGCAATATTGGCAATGCCGATCGATGGATATTCGAAAGTTTTGATTTGGGCCGGATCTTTGGCTTTGCGGGGAACCTGGATTTTGAGCTGAGCCTTTCCGGCAGAAACGCTCCACTTCAAATCCTGGCGTCTTTCACCGAAGAGGAAAATATCTCCGAGACCGCCGGGCAGAGTAACCTCTTTGGCAGCCTGACTGTATGCAGCATAGTAGAGTTTGTGGGCCGCACCGAAACCTTTTCTGCCGGCAAGCGAGAATATGGCCAACCCCTTGGCTCCTTCGATGATCGAAGCGTAAAAATCGTGCCGGGCCCAGGAGGTGATCAAATGCATTTCTTCCTCCGGCGGAGTGCGGAACATCTCCAGCACCGCAATGATCAGATCGACCTCTTTGGAGGAGGCAGTGGCTTTTTTCATAATATCGACCGAATAACGCACCCAGACGCGGTTATATTTATAACCGGAATAGTTGGTGTAGCATCCTTTGCCCATCACATCCAGGCGGTCAGCATATTTTACAAAGCTGCCCATGCCGTAGTGACCGGGAGTATACATCCACACCGGCTGTTTTGCACCGGTGGAGTGAACTGCATCAAGCGCGATTTTGATATAATCGTATTCTCTGGTTTTCCAATGGCGCAACTCTTCGGGGGTGAGATAAAAGAATGCGATGTTTGGATAATTTTTCACCGCATTGGTGACGATCTCCCGGATGTTTGCAGCAATTTTTTCCGGATCCATTTTGATTTTTGATCTGCGGAAAAAATCTTTATTCACGACCACGCCATCCTGCTTCGCCCGGATGCTAAATACCACCGGCATATTGAATTTTTTGGCATTTTCAATTGCAGCATCGTGATTTTTGCCGTAAACCGGTCCGATCACGGAAAACCCATCCTTTTTCATCTGGTCGGATTTACTGCCGCCGGTGTAGGTCATCACCGGGAAAATCCTGCCGTTGGGATAGACTTTATCCGCCGGCAGTGCCCTGCCCCGATCCTCGGGAAGTTCAAAAAAACCGGCCCCGGCGACTGTAAGAAAAGCAGCAAAAGCTGCCAGAAAAGTTGAAAGTTGTTTCATTTTTTCATCCTCCAATATTAAAAATAAAATTATTTTTTTCGCAAAGTAGTACCTTCAAACAACCCGGTATCGAGTACAACATGAGTGTTGTTCTCATTCAGACCATGTTCAAAATATTCCAACAGCAGATCGACCGCCTTGCTGCCGAGCTGATAAAAGGGATGCGTAATTGTCGCAATTTGCTCTTCGATCGAATTCTCGGCAAAAAATCCGTTGAATCCGACCACCGAAACATCTTCCGGCACCCGGATGCCGCTGCTGCGCAAATGATCGGTCAATCCGGCTGCAAGAGTATCACTGCTGCACCAGATGAGATCGGGCAGATCTTTCAGTTCCGGAAGAGTTGACGGGTCAAATATATCGTCAGATTTTTGTGTAGTGTACCATTGTTCGACCAGTTCCATACCGGCTTCGGTGAGCACCTTTTTGATCAACGGGGCGCGCAAAGATGCGGCATATTTGAAATGAAGTTCCTGATAATCATCCCGGAAGACCATTCCAAAGCGGCTCATACCAAGTTTTTTCATCACAGCAGCCAGCTTGAGTGCTCCGCTTTCCGGAGAGCTGCACACCGAACCGATATGAGGCAATTCAGCCTGGCCGGAGATAAATATCTGCGGAATTCCCTGATAATTCAGCACGCTGTCAAGTGCCCGGTCTCCCACATTGCTGCGCACTCCGAGATGGATCAAGCCGGTCAGCATGGCACAACGTTCATCGATAAACCGCTGCACGATCTCCGCAGAGGCATTCCGATGCGGAAGCTGCAAGGTCAAAATCGAAACCTGACGCTCCTCTGCACGATCGATGATTCCTTTTATATATTGGAAGGAACGCTGACCGCGCATTTCCACATAATCCGAAAAGCGGCAGGGAATCAGCAAACCGATCATCGGAAATGCTCCCTGTAAACGCTTGCGGGCACCGGATGCCACACTCAAAGATTTATCCGGATTGCGGCAAACCAGATCGCTGTTCAGCAATTCGGCATAAGCCCGGTGGACAGTGGAACGGTTGATTTGAAATAATTCGACCACGGAACGCTCAGAGGGGAGACGGTATTCGCCATTGGCCGGCAACGCACGCAACTGACGGAGCAACTCCTCTTTAAGTTGCAGATGCAGCGGCTTATCGGCATTATGATCCAATGTATAGTGAGCAAAACTTACAGTTTTCATTTAAACCCCTTTTTCGTGGTATGGTTTAATATACCGCATGAAAAAGTTTATGTCAAGGAATGAAACGACTTTTTTATACATTATATAATAAAAATGTTGGAATCATTCCTGCATATACAAAAACAATTCCAACAAATATTTTTCCTGTCAGCAAAGCGGCTGCAAAATTCAAAGAAATTCTGCAGCCGCCCGGAAATATCTTACAGAGAATCGACGTAGCGTCTGATCTCGGAAAGATTGGTCAGTTTCTCAAAACTGTCACCTTTCTGGATAACCAGAGTCGGGGCCTGACGGATGTCAAATGCCTCGGCCTGCTCCGGATTATTTTCAGCGACGATCACATCGTACTTCACATTGCCTTTGTCCAAAAAGGTCTTGGCGATGCGGCAGTTCGGGCAGGTGGTCGCAGTGAAAAGCGTCAATTTGGCCTCGGCGCATCCGCAATCGCAAACGGGAGCGGCAGCAGTGGGAGCGGCAGCACTGTTTCCGGAAAATTCTCTGGCAAGAGCCCGTTTGGGATCATAAACTTTACGTTCTTTGTATTCCTGACTTTTGCCGTCGTTCCAGTTCTGAACCGGGCGATAGTAACCGGTGATACGGCTGTAGACTTCGGTCTTGTTGCCGCATTCCGGGCACTTGAATGCTTCGCCGCCGATATAACCATGATTCTGACAGATGGAGTAGGTCGGAGACATGGTGTAGTAGGG
>JAZRNP010000028.1:0-6008 GCA_045648225.1 Victivallaceae bacterium
CCGATGAAGTCGCCTGCCAGAACTGGGTCTACACCCGCAAACAGGTCGATCGCTGCTTGAAATATGCCTTTGAACTGGCTGCCAAACGTCACACCAAAGAGAATCCCTGGAAAGGACTCTCCGAAGAAGACAAAGCCGCCGGCTACACCTCCCAGCTCACTCTGGTCGGCAAGACCAACGTGCTGACCTATGTCTGCGGTATGTGGGAACGGGCTTTCAACGCAATGGCCAAAGATTATCCCACCGTCAAAACTGCCTACTGCCATGTCGATGCCACCACCATGTGGATGGTTAAAAACCCGGAATGGTTCGATGTTATCGTCACTGAAAACCTCATGGGCGACATCATCACTGACCTCGCAGCCATGACTGCCGGCGGTATGGGCATTTCTTCCGGCGGCAACATCAACCCCGAAGGTGTCAGTATGTTTGAACCCATCGGCGGTTCCGCTCCCAAATATACCGGTCTTAACGTCATCAACCCGATGGCTGCGATCGGTGCCGGTGCCATGATGCTGGACTACCTCGGTGAAAAAGAGGCCGCCGCCGCCATTGAAAAGGCGATGGCTTTTGTCACCGGAAACAAGCTCAAATCCATGGCCGCAGGCAAGATGGGTTATTCCACCAGTGAAGTCGGCGATCTGGTTGCCGCTGCACTGTAAGTGTGTCAATTCCTGCCGGAGCAAAATTTTCTCCGGCAGGAAATATTTTTAATTTTCACTCAGGCTGTGCAACGTGGAAAAGATCAATCAGCTGGCAAAAATCCTCGGACTTCCCGGAATGTCCTGTGATCACCTCCGGGAGGCACTGACTCATCGTACCTACGCCGTGGAACATGGTATACCCTATGACAATCAGCGTCTGGAATTTCTTGGCGATGCGGTGCTGGAAATCATCCATACGGATTATCTGTTCCGCCTTTATCCGGATTTGCCGGAGGGGGATCTGACCAAAATCCGTTCTGCACTTGCCTGCGAAAGTATGCTGGCTGATCTTGCCCGCAAACTCAATCTGGGCAACTATCTGCTTATCGGCAAAGGCGAGCAGGAATCCGGCGGCAATGATCGTGATTCCACTTTGGCCGATCTTTTTGAAGCGGTTCTGGGAGCGGTTTATCTGGATGCCGGATTTGATTTCTCCCGGGAACTGGTCATCGGTCTCTTTAAAAAATATTGCCCGGATCCCCGGGAACAGCTGCTCTATCTCAATCCGAAAGGACGTTTGCAGGAGCTTTCCCAGCGGAGATGGGGTTGTGTTCCCTCTTACCGGTTGCTGCGCCAGAGCGGTTTGCAGCATCTGCCGCTTTTTGAAGTTGAGGTGGTCGTAGCTCATCTGGTTGCGATCGGTTCCGGCGGCAGCCGTAAACTTGCAGAAGTCGCCGCCGCCAGAAATATGTGCCGTTACCTTAAAGCCGGAGGATGAAATGTCTGTGTATTCTGCTGCAATTCCAGAAGATATCCGTTTCGGTCGTGGGGTTCGCTTTTCTCTGCAAGAAAAATTGCTCCCCGGAAAGAGTTTATTCATTTGCGGCAGACATTCGCTGGCCCGGATCGGCAGAGAGTTTGCCGATTCCGGTATTGAATTCGATATAATGACTGTTTCCGGAGAGCTGCCGCTCGATGAACTGGAAAAGATCCTTATCGCCGCCCGTACCGAAAAGTACCGTAACTTTATCGGTTGGGGCGGTGGAAGTGCCGTCGATTGCGCCAAAGCAATCGCTGCATTGGCCGATGCCGAAGGACCGGCTGCAGATTATTTTTACAATCGCCGCCAGCTCCCCGGGCGGAACAACCGGATGATATTGATCCCCACCACCGCCGGAACCGGGGCGGAAATCACTTCAAATTCAGTGATTTGTGACCTCGAAACCGGTATCAAACAATCGTTGCGGGGCAATGGCATGACCGCGGATGTCGCCCTCTGTGACCCGGAACTTCTGGAAGATACTCCCGCAGCAGTTATGGCGGCCAGCGGTTTTGACGCTCTGACTCAGGCATTGGAAAGTTTCACTTCGATCAAAGCCAATGCTCTTACCCGGCAGCTGGCATCGACTGCCGCCGGGTTGATTTTGGATAATCTGAAAAAATCCTGCTCCGGCAATGATTTTGCGGCATTGGAAAATATGGCGCGTGCCAGTATGCTGACCGGTATCGCTTTTGCTCAGAGCGGTTTGGGGGCAGTTCACGGACTGGCGCATCCGCTGGGTTCGATCTGCCGTATTCCGCATGGTATTTGCTGCGCCATATTGCTGCTGCCGGTATTGAAGATCAATGCTGAACTTTTCCCGGAACTCTTTGATACACTTGCCCGCAGCTGCAGCTGTCCTGACCGGGAAACTCTCTTTGAAAAAATTGAAATTTTAAAAAGTGAACTCAATATTCCCGGCAATTTCCGCCAATACAATTTGAGCCGGGAACATTTTGAATTTATCGTCGCCAACTGCCGTTCCGGCAGCATGAAGTGCAATCCGAAAGAGTTTACGGACGAAGAAATAATCAGACTTCTGGAGGCTCTTTCATGAAAAAAATCATCGTTATGGGGGCCAATGCCGCCCGCCAGAAAACTTTGCATTTTGAAAAATTATTGCCTGGTGAAGTCAACCGGGCGTGCCGGATGAGTGAAATTGCTTCCGGAAAAGGGATAAATTTCTGCCGTGCCTCCGGAAATTGGGGAAAATGCTCTGCCGCAGTTGTTCAATTTGCCGGAGGGGACAACGGAAGGTTTCTGATTGATTATCTCCAGCAGGAAAAGCTGGAAAATTATACCGTAAACTGTGCGGCTCCCTTGCGCTGCTGCATTACCTGCATCGATCAGTCAAGCAATATGACCACTGAATTGATCGAACCCTCCGGGGCGGCAACTCCTCTTGAGTGTGATGAATTCGTCCGCTTGATCGGAACTCAACTGCCGATTGCCTCCGGAGTTGCCATTTGCGGTTCGCTGCCGGATGGTACCGATCCCGGCCTCTACGCCCGGGTCGCATCCGCTGCCGCATCACATGATCTGCCGTTATTGCTCGATCTGTATAAAAATGTTGAACCGCTGCTTGATCTGCCGGATGTCACACTGAAAATAAACCGGGAGGAGCTGGGTAAACTCACTGCCTGCGGTAGTGTGGAGGCCGGATTGAAACAACTTTTTGCCCGGACCGGAATCAAGATTGCCGCAATCACCGACGGTGCAGGCAAAGCTTTTGCTTCAGATGGCAGGATCCTCGCAGTTTACACCGTTCCGGTGCTGGAAAAAATCGCCAACCCGATCGGTTGCGGAGATACGGCCAGTGCGGTGTTTTTCAGTGAATTGCTCAATGGCAGTGATTTTATCGAATCATTCAAACTTGCTCTCGGCTGTGCCAGTGCCAATGCCGAAAGCTGGATCCCCGCCCAATTTGATCCTCTCCGCGGCCGGGAGCTCGCCGGAAAGATCGATATCGGAATCCGTAATTTATGATGGCCGCAAATTATGATGGACAATAATAAAATGAGATGTTCCTGCCGGGATGTCCCGGCACTGAGCGGAGTCAATTTTTACAGTACCATGAACCCGGTTTTGTGGTGCGCCATGACCGCTTTTGAATTGGAGCGGCATCTGCCGCAAATCTTTGCACGCAGTGCCGGATATGTGCTGCTGACTGCCGGATTTTTTGTACTTCCGATGCTTTTTAATACCGGATTTGCTTCTTATCTGATGGCACGTTTCCCCTGCCGCAACATTCTTTCCTGTGCCAAAGTCGCAGAAGTGTTGACTGCATTGATGATGCTGGCACTTCATCCATTGATGCCCTCTTCCGGGCGATTGCTGCTGCTGGCGACTACCACCATGCTGCTGGGATTGGAATATGCAATGTATCGCCCGGCGTTGCGGGTTTTTATGGCTTCGACATTGCCCAAGTCCCAATTGAGCAGTGCGGTGGGCAAAGTTCAGGGAGCGGCTCTGCTCGGTGCCGCCAGCGGAGTGGTATTGGCAAGCGGCAGTATGATTTTTGAAATCAAACCGGTATGGAGCTGGCTGGTTTTTGCACTGTGTTCCATGCGCGGCTTGGTACTGGTTACCCGGATCCACACCGCCGATGCGCTGAAACCGAGAGCCCGGTTTGCTCTGCTGCGCCGTTTCCGGCAGGTGAAGTGGGACAATCAGAATTTGCGTCAGGAGTTGCGGATAAGTGCATGGGGTGAAACCTATGTGATGGCACTGTTGATATTTATTGTTTCACTTACGGCGCAGTATGCCAATGATTATATGCCTTTCGGCAGTGATTCCCGGCCTGGATTGATGGCATTGTTTCTGCTGCTGATCTCTCCGCTTTTAGGAGGTGCGTCCGGCTGTTTCATCGCCGGCAGGATCTCCCGGAACCGGGTGGAACTCGGTTTGATTCCCGGATTCGGTCTGCTTTGTATAATTCTGCTTGCCGGTCTGGGGTTCATGACCTCATGGCGGGGAGGAATGTATGAATATATTCTTCTGGCACTGGGGTTGTACTTTTTCGGTATCACGCTGGGAGCGTTGATGGTACCGTTTCACAGTTTTCAGGGATTCTTTGTTCGACGGGATATGTCTCCGATATTCTTTGTTTCCTTTTACCGCAAGTTCGGTATCGGAGTGCTTCTCGGAATTGTGGTAACGGGGGTATCCTATTACTACAAACAGCCGGTGGCGACGGCAGCGTACGCTCTGGCATTGCTGACATTTGGTTTATTGTGTCTTATTTTCCGGATGTTTCCGCATATTCTGCTGCGTGCCGGAGCATTTATCCTGCTGCGGACACTCTACCGGTTGCGGGTGGAAAAACCGGAGAATATCCCCGAAGAAGGCGGAGCTTTGCTGGTTGCCAACCGTTCCAGTTTTGTGGATATTCTCTTTATCACCGGCATCACCAGCCGTCCGGTGCGGTTTATGATGTATGAGAATTTCCGTCAGCCCGGATGGCTGCGGGCGTTGTGCCGGACTGCCGGATTTCTGGAAGTGCCCTCCAATAAGCCGAAACAGCTGCAGCAGCTTTTCAACCGCACCCGTGAGATGCTGCGTGCCGGGGAAATGGTTTGTGTTTTTCCGGAAAGCACCATCACCAGAAACGGAGTGATGTCCGGTTTGCGTGACGGGATGAAAGAGATGATTCCCGATGACGAAAACATTCCGCTTATTCCGGTTCACATCGGCATGACCTGGGGTTCGATCTTTTCCCGGTATTATGGAAAATTCAAATTTCAGATCCCTGAAGAGCTGCCTCATCCGGTGGTCATTACTGCCGGTAAAACGATTTCTCCGGATACTTCGGCGTATGAGATGCGGATCATTCTTTCCGAACTCGGAGCCGGAACCAAATGTCAGGTTTCTCCCGGTGAAAGAACCTTCCACTCCCAGTTTGCCCAGCTTGCCAAACGGCATCCGCAAGGCAAATTCATCCGGGAGCTGCGGGACGGAAAAATCGTGGCATCCCGGAATATAAATTTGCTCTGCCGCTGTATTTTATTGAGCCGTTATCTGCGGCGCAAACGGCGCAACAGTGAATATATCGGCATTATGCTGCCCAATTCGATAGCTTTTTTCCAGGCGATGACAGCGGTATTGATGGCCGACCGGACTCCGGCGATACTCAACTATACTTCCGGCGAGGAAACGATTGCCAAAGCGGCGGCAAAAGCCGGTATTCAGACCATTATCACCAGCAGGGAATTGATTGCCAAACATAATATTTCTCCCAGCCGGGGAATGATTTTTATTGAAGACACCAACAAGATCACCCGTTCAAAATGGGTTGCCACCTGGTGGAAATTTCTGATCCGGATCCTGCCCAATGCCGAACTTATGAAACTGGTCGCTCCCGGCAGCTGGGATGACCATTACCGCACTGCGGCGGTGCTTTTTTCCAGTGGATCGACCGGAGTGCCCAAAGGGGTGATGCTGAGTCACCACAATATTTTTTCCGATGTCCTTGCGGTTTCCCGGAGTATCGCCTGGAACCGGCACGACCGGGTACCGGGCAATCTGCCGTTGTTTCACTCTTTCGG
>JAZRNP010000029.1:0-2199 GCA_045648225.1 Victivallaceae bacterium
GAGCGCGGCGGAGCTGCATATTTTCACCGATGGTAGCGATGTGGCTGGTGATAACCGCAGCCTGCTGCTCGTTGAGAGCGGCAGTGATGTCACCTTCGCCGAGGGAAGCGGCACCGTCAAGCAGGGTGTCAACAAGAGCACCGAACTTGGGGGTCTTGGCGGCGAAGTCAGTTTCGCAAAGCATTTCGATGATCACGCCGGAATCGGCGGTGACTTTGGTCCAGACTTTGCCCTGATTGGTGCTGCGACCGGATTTCTTTTCAGCTTTAGCGATACCGCTCTTGCGGAGATTTTCGATAGCGAGTTCCATATCGCCGTCAGCAGCGGTCAGAGCCCGTTTGCAATCCATCATACCAGCTCCGGTTTTTTCCCGGAGATCGGAAACCATTTTTGCAGTAATAGCTGCCATTTTATCTACCTCAAACAGAAAATTTAATTATTCAGCGGATTCAGTTTTTTCAGCCTTGGGAGCGCGGGGCTTGCGGGCAGGTTTGGCGGCACCGTCAGCGGCTTTGGCAGCGCGGGGCTTGCGGGCGGGCTTGGCGGCCTTTTCTTCTTTTTCCTGCTCTTCAGCGTTTTCCTGAGCGACCTTTTTAGCGGCTTCAGCGGCATCACGTTCTTCGGTGACACGTTTCAGATGAATTTCCTTGGCGATTTTGATGGCTTCGCCGAACAGATCGGTGATGATCTGAACAGATTTGACCGCATCATCGTTGGTGGCGATGGGATAATCGACCATCGTCGGGTCGCCGTTGGTATCGACGAGAGCAACGATCGGAATATTCAGTTTGTTGGCTTCACGGACGGCATTGATTTCGTTGCAGACGTCAACGATGACCAAAGCGGCGGGAAGTTTTTTCATACCGGCGATACCATCGAGGTCACGATGGAGTTTCTGGGCGCGACGGGCAAGACCGGCGACCTCTTTTTTCTTCATGCCGGCAGCGGCATCAGAAGCGAGGGTTTCGTCGATGGTGGCCATGGTTTCGATGCTCTGACGGATGGTTTTGTTGTTGGTCAGAGTACCGCCGAGCCAACGTTCGGTGATGAAGTACATACCGGTTTTTTCAGCGAGTTCGCGGATGACGTCACGGATCTGACGTTTGGTACCGACGAAAAGGACATCTCCGCCGTCAGCGACGACTTTCTGCAGGAAGTTGCAGGCCGCGGCGATCTGATGCATAGTTTTGGTCAGGTCGATGATGCTGATACCGTTTTTTGCACCGTAGACAAACTTTTTCATACGGGGGTTCCAGCGACGGGTCTGGTGTCCGAAATGACAACCGGCTTCCAACAAATCGTTGATAGTAATTTTGGCCATGACAACATTCCTTTCTTTTTTCCGGCGCTTATCCGAAGCAGATATTCCTTTTTTTACCTGCGTCACTCCCTTTGCAAGGGCAAGCCACCTTTTTGTTTAATTGTATTTTACCCCCGGCCATACAGGGATAAAACGGTTATCTCATTAAAATAACACCACTTTGGTGTTTTTTCAAGTTCAAAACAGCTCTTTTTTCCAAAATTCGATCTGTTGAGCCACCGGAGCGAAACCGGTACCGCCGACAAGGGCCCGTTTTTCCACGCTTTTCACCGGATCGAACATTTCCAGAAATTCAGCAGTCGCCTCCGGAATGGTCTCCTGCATCTCTTCAAGAGACACTTCATTGAGCTGGACATTGCGGTCTTTGCAATATTTGACGAATGCCCCCACCCGGTGATGAGCATCCCGGAACGGCACATTCATTTCGACCAGTTTTTCGGCCAGATCGGTAGCCATCAGAGCCGGATCAGCGGCAGCCTTGGCCATATTTTCCCGTTTGACCATCATACCATCGATCATGGGCGGATAGACCGCCAGCATCAGTTCGACCGTATCAAGAGCGTCGAAAATAGCTACCTTATCCTCCTGCAGATCCCGGTTGTAGGTCAACGGCAGACCTTTGCACATGGTGAGCAAAGCGGTGAGTGCGCCGTAAACCCGGGCAGTTTTTCCGCGGGTAAGTTCGCAGACATCCGGATTCTTTTTCTGCGGCATCAGACTGGAACCGGTACAGAAGGCATCGCTCAATTCGATAAAATCGAACTCCTGACTGCACCACAGGATCATATCTTCACTCAAGCGGGAAAAGTGCATGGCGATGATAGAAAATGCGCTGACCAGTTCGATGGCGAAGTCCCGGTCAGCCACCGCATCCATAC
>JAZRNP010000030.1:0-1045 GCA_045648225.1 Victivallaceae bacterium
GTCATCGCACCGACACCCATGAAGATCAAAAGCGGGAAGACTCCGCTGTTGATACCGACTTCAAAGACCATGCCCTGCAGACCATCCGGACCGGAAATACCGGCAAGCGGAATATTGGCAAGCAGCGCACCGAAACCGATCGGCAGCAGAAGCAGCGGTTCAAATTCTTTGGCAATGGCGAGGTAAAGCAGGATCAGCGCAACACAGATCATGATCACACGGCCGAGCCCCAGAGTCCAGGTCTTGGTGAAATCACTGGTGGTCTGGCGGTACAAATCGTAGATACCGGTGCTTTCCCACAGCTTTTTGAACGTCTCTCCCCAACCGGGCATTTTGCCGAGAGCAGTACCACCGGCGACTGCGCTCTGGGTAGCTTCGAGGACAGCAAATTCACCGACCCAGGTACCGGGCAGAATAACTCCGGCATCCTTGACGCAGGAATCAAGTTTCACACGTTTGATTGTGATGCTGGAATTGAGCAGACCTTTGCTGCATCCTTCCGGATGATACATCATCATCTGGCGGCCGGGTTTGCAAATTCCGTCATAAGGAATGGTGACGGTGTAGATGGTCGCAGGTTTCTCGTGAACATATTTCAGGAAACGGCGGCCGTCGTTGGTCTTGTACCAGGCAAAAATACCATCGCTGGTCTTTTTATCAAGGGTAAGTTTTTTCGGAACTTTAATGTCATTGCAAGCGGATTTGCAATCACCGGCAGTTGCGGTGAAAACCGCCGCAACTGCGAGGATGAGAGCAACGCTGAATTTTTTGAAAATACTCATTTGTATTATACTCCCTCAACTCAGCCGATCATAGCAAGGGTATCGCCTTCGGCGACGACATCACCGACGGCAACTTCGATGGAAGCAACGACACCGTCACGATCAGCGGTGACCGGGGTTTCCATTTTCATAGCTTCGAGAACCATGATGGTATCACCGTTTTTGACCGCCTGTCCGGCTTTGACTTCGATCTTCATGACCGTACCCGGGAGCGGGGTGGTCAGCGGCTGAGCGGCACCGGCAGCGGCAGGAGCAGCAGCGGG
>JAZRNP010000031.1:0-1375 GCA_045648225.1 Victivallaceae bacterium
TTCAAGCAGCAGCGGCAATGGCTCGAACGGGTAATCGCTTCTCCGGAATGCCGCAGTGCCAAACGGCGGATCGTGATTTCTCATGCAACTCCGTTTGCCAATGCAAAACACTTCCGCAACTCTCTTGAAAAAATCACCGGAAACGCCTTTTTCGGTGATGATCCGAAATGCAAGATCGACTTGTGGATCGCCGGGCACGTTCACACTGCCCATCGTTATCACCCTGCGGATAAGAGTTTGTACGGCGTTGCTTCTCCTTGGTTGAAATTTTTGGTGCTGCCGGAAAGACAGAACTTCAGAGGCGTCAATTTCCCGGTTTATGTCAATGACGGTCCCGGAGACCGGATCAAATTGTCCTCGCTTGAATTGAAACACGATGAATCCGGTATGGAAATCATCTGCCGTGACCTGCCGTCCGGAAAGATTCTGGATCATGTCCGGCTTGCTGACGGTAAACCTTTTATTGTTAAAGAGACCACCTTTGTCAAGTATTGACCGCCCGGCACTCAGGGCAGGGGATGTTATACGAAAAGTTGGTTGAGTTTGCGATCGTTTTTGTCCGGAACGGTGTAGGCGATGTGCCATTGCTCCTCTTGTTTATAGAGAAATACTCCCTGGACGTAGCCGCACCAATCATTTTGAGTGAATTTGTAAACCTTGTAGAAACTCAACAATGCAACCACCACGATGTCGTGCGTCGACATGATTACATTGGGGCAGGGGCGCGGGGCGGTCAGGAATTCCAGCAGAGTCGGGGCGAATTCTACGATATGGCGCATTCCGGGAGCGCTGCCGGTTGCAAAATATTCTTTCAACAGGGCAGGGATGAGGTCATTTTCGATGGCATCTGCAAGATTTTCCGGCTTGGTAAACATCGCCGTGTCGTGGATTTCCATATGGGGCACAATCTCGCTTTCAGATAATTGCCCTCCCCGGATGATCGCCTGGACGGTTTCGGTGGTTCTTTTGCGCGGCGAACTGGCAAAGCAGATGTTTTTCATCTCTTTTAAAAATTTTCCGCATTCGACGGCGTAATCCCAGCCGGCTTGGGTCAAACTCGGATCGTGGTTGCCGTTGGCAAGCGATTCCCGGTATGAGTGGCGCAAAAGTAAAACACTTTGAGTCGAAGCGTTGGCGATCTGCGCCGCTTCTTCGAAAGAAATGATTTCTCGAATTATATTCATCAAGGGCACTCCTGAAATTGTTTTCCACATAATATAACCCGCTTCATCCGTATTTCAAATGCTCCGAACTATTGCCAATTACTGTCAACAAATTATCAAGTTATTTACAATCAGGAGTGTTGATTGATGTAATGCGTTTATTATTAGTGCAATACGTTTCTCACTACCCCTGCTCTCGGTGATATAAAACT
>JAZRNP010000032.1:0-1808 GCA_045648225.1 Victivallaceae bacterium
ACCGATGAAATGCCGCCGGAAAATACCCCCATCGGCGGAATGGCAGCTTATCACGTCAAAACGGGTAAGCACTCCATAACCGAATACGATTGGGAACAATACTACAATCAAGCCGATAAAATCTGGTAATTAAACCTGTAATGCGCCAAAGTGGTCGGACAAGTCGGACAAGTCGGACAAGTCGGACTTGACTTTTTGGCAAAGTGGTGGTATATTTCCAGACTGCATTGTATCTTGAGGGTTTTCTGTATGAGTGACACACCGGTAAACAACAATTATGGCGAAGATGCCATCATGACTTTGTCGCCGCTGGAGCATATCCGGCTGCGGCCCGGTATGTATATCGGAAGACTCGGGAACGGTTCACATCCCGATGACGGTATCTACGTGCTGCTCAAGGAGATAATCGACAACTCCATCGACGAATTCATCATGGGGTGCGGCAAAAAAATCGAAATCACCGTTGACCCCGAATCCGGACGGGTTTCCGTCAGAGACTACGGCCGGGGCATCCCGCTGTCCAAGCTCGTGGATTGCGTTTCCATGATCAATACCGGCGGCAAATACAACAGCGATGCATTCCAGTATTCCATCGGTATGAATGGCGTCGGAACCAAAGCGACCAATGCTCTCTCCAGCTACTTCAAAGCCCGCAGCGTCCGGGACGGAGAATTCCGGGAGGCGGAATTTTCCCGGGGAGAGCTCACCTCCGACACCACCGGAAAGTGCGAGGAACGCAACGGAACCTATATCGAATTCATCCCCGACAACGAAAAATTCCCCGACTACAAGTTCAAAATGGACTACGTCGAAAAACGCATCTGGATGTACGCATATTTGAATGTGGGACTTTCTCTCCACCTCAACGGCGAAAGATACTGCTCTTCCAAAGGTCTCGCCGATCTGCTCGAAACCGAAACCGGCGATGAAAGACTCTACGATATCATCTATTTCCGCAGCAAACAGCTCGAATTCGCCCTCACTCACAACGATAACTACGAAACCAGCTACTCCTTTGTCAACGGTCAGTACACCAGTGACGGCGGCACCCATTTGTCCGCATTCAAAGAGGGCGTGCTCAAGGGAATAAACGAGTATTCCGGCAAAAGCTTCAAGGCCGATGCCATCCGCGACGGCATGATCGGTGCCATCGCCGTAAAAGTCAAAGAGCCCGTCTTTGAATCCCAGACCAAAAACAAACTCGGCAATACCGATGTCCGTGGCCCGATCGTTTCAACCGTCAGTGCCGCCGTCGCCGATTATCTGCACAAACACAAGGAGATCGCCGAGATCGTCATCGACAAGGTCGTCCGCAATGAGCAGTTCCACAAGCAGACCATGGAATCCAAAAAGAAGTTCCGGGAAACTGCCCAGAAAACCCGGTTGCGCATCCCCAAACTCAAGGATTGCAAATTCCATGTCGGCGACAAGTGGCCCCGCAAAGTAGAACCCAAAGAAACCATGATTTTCCTCACCGAGGGTGATTCTGCCGCCGGTTCTCTGGAGAAAAAACGCGATGTGGATAATCAGGCCATTTTCGCACTCCGCGGAAAACCCAAAAACGCTTTCGGCGAAACTATCGAAATGATCTATAAAAACGAGGAACTCACCTTCCTCATGCAGGCTCTCGGAGTGGAGGATTCCACGGAGAATCTGCGCTATGACAAAATCATCCTCGCCACCGACGCCGACGTTGACGGACTGCACATCCGGAATCTGCTGCTGACCTTCTTCCTTTCCTTCTTCAACGAGTTGGTACTTTCGGGCCACCTCTACGTCCTCGAAACTCCCCTTTTCCGGGTCAAAAA
>JAZRNP010000033.1:0-2761 GCA_045648225.1 Victivallaceae bacterium
CCGCTTGGCCTCCGACTTAGCCGCCATCCTCCGGGTAACGGTCAAAGAAGCTTTTCAACGGAATGATATGTTTGGCCAGAAATGCTGCCAGCCGGGGCAGATCATCCTGAAAAATTTCAATGGCGGCGGCGTTGATGGAAAAACAGCACCAGACGCTCCAGTTATTGGTTCCTTCGTACCACCAGTAGGTGCGCTCTTCGCAGATTTCCAGCACCCGGTGACGGACTTCGTAGCGGATGCGGTTGACCAGCGGGAGACAGACTTTTTCCAGTTCCGGTCCCAACAGCTGGATCGTATCGGTCAGTATTTTTGCAGTTTCTGCTGAAAAAAGTCCAACCACCCAGTGTTCCGGTTCCGGAAGCGGATAATCTTTCAGTCCCTGATGGGCGGGCAGGCTCCAGACCGGTTCGGCAAGGATCTGCCAGACTGCTTCGATGATATCGTCGATAAAACGTCCCTGATATTCCACGCATTCGCCCAGGATCAGCGCACTAAGAATAGACCGTCTCCGGAGATAGGGGGTTTCATAGTCGATCCGGTTGCCGTCCCGGACAAATTTCATAAAATCCCTGGCTTTGAGCATGGGGAATTCCGCTTGCTGCTCAAGTTCGGCCCGGGCTATCAGGGATGCTTTCTGCTTTTCATCGATATTTTCCCAGAACTCCCGCTCCTGCGCTCTCGGGAAATCGTAACACCGTTTCCGGGATTTCAGTCTTTGTAAAATTTCTTCGGCAGAGAAAAGTTCCGGCATAATTAAAACTCCTGTATTGAGATCAAACGGTCAAGGCTGCACTGCAGTTGCAGAACAAATATAACACCGCTTTTGACTTTTACAAGGAGATTTCCGGACAGGTGAAATTTTTTCCAGGCAGGGAAATGAGAGTGATCAATAGTGATGTAAGGGGGATTTTGAACAAAAAATTGAAAATTATGCATTTTTTTGTGATTAACGCCTTGACTTTTTTAACTTTTGTATTAAATTAAGAAATGTAACAACAAGAAAGTTACCCGCTGCGGAAAGCGGCGGAGCAGGAAAAGCCCCACACCCCTGCGGAGGCGGTAAAGTTTCTCCCCGGAACTCGCCTCCGCTCTTTTTTTTGACATTGATATGGAGCAGGAGAGATTATGGATATCCGGTCGGACAATGTTGTTTTTCATGCGGAGCACCTTGGACTGATGCGGCGCAAAGCACTTGCCGTTGCGGAGTTTTGCATAAAAATTTTTCAAAATAGTTCTCAGGTTGTACTTCTCCTGAAATTTAAAGTTTTCTGCCGTTCGGTGCCGTTTCCGGGAGACAGCTTTTTTCAAAATAATATTGGACAGGACTTGACTTTTTATAATAATGGAGCAATATTATAAGGAGAGCAGATTGTTATCTGTTCGTTAATATTGATGCGTGTAAGGACAGCAACCAAAGTGAAAGGGAATAAAAATGTCCGAAATTGCTGATAAAGTGAAAAAAATCGTCGTTGAGCAGCTTGGTGTTTCTGAAGATCAGGTCACCCCGGAAGCCAAATTTATCGAAGACCTCGGTGCTGATTCTCTCGATCAGGTCGAACTGGTCATGGCTCTTGAAGAAGCCTTCGGTTCCGATATTCCGGACGAAGATGCTGAAAAGCTGACCACCGTCGGCGATGCGATCGCTTACGTTGAAAGCAAAAGCCAGGAATAATTTATCCTGAACTATTGTTTTCCGGTGCAAATGTCTGTTGCGATGACTTCGGGTCATCGCAAAGGCGTTGCACAGAGGGATCTGCGGTCACTGATCGGCGACGGTTGGTGACCTTATTTTTTTTATAAACCTTCTATTGAGATTTATTTTATGAACGAACGCAGAGTTGTTGTTACCGGTTGCGGCGTCCTTTCTTGCGTTGGCAACACCGTAAGTGACTTCTGGGATTCTCTCGTCAACGGCAGATGCGGTCTTGGTCAAATCACCCGTTTTGACACTTCCGCTTACCGCACTCACATCGCCGGAGAGATTAAAGATTTCGATGTTACCCGTTATATGTCCGCAAAGGATGCTCACCGCATGGACCTCTACACTCAGTACGCCATGGCGGCTGCTGATGAAGCACTGCGTTCTGCCGGACTCTATGTCGAACCCGGTGAAAAGCGTCCGGACGGAGACCGTTTCGGCGCGATCGTCCCCAGCGGTATCGGCGGATTGGGCACTCTGGAGCGTGAACACGAAGTTCTGCTCAACCGTGGCCCCCGTCGGGTTTCCCCGTTCCTTATCCCGATGATGATCGGCGATATCGCTTCGGGTAATCTGGCGATCCGTTACGATTTGCGCGGACCCAATATGGGACTTGCCACCGCTTGCGCCACCGCCTGTCACTCCATCGGCGAAGCCTACTGGATGATCAAGCGTGACGATGCCGATGTCATGGTTGCCGGTGGTGCGGAAGCTTGTGTTGTTCCCACCAGTCTTGCCGGATTCTGTGCATTGCAGGCGTTGTCCACCCGCAACGATGATCCGCAGCACGCCAGCCGCCCCTTTGACCGTGACCGTGACGGTTTTGTCATGTCTGAAGCTGCCGGTGTGATGGTTATTGAAGAGTTGGGCCATGCCATTCGCCGCGGTGCGCCGATCCTTGCTGAAGTTGTCGGTTACGGTGCCACTGCTGACGCCTATCACATCACCAGTCCTGCTCCCGACGGCAATGGTTGTGCCCGGGCGATGCAGATGGCGATGCGTCATGCCGGAGTCACTCCGGATGAGGTCGATTACATCAATGCCCACGGTACGAGTACTTCG
>JAZRNP010000034.1:0-3254 GCA_045648225.1 Victivallaceae bacterium
CCACACTCACACCGCTCCGCAGTATGGTGCGGTGGTGCCGATGGCCGATTGCATGAAACTTTTTAGAGCGGTCGGCAAGGGTGCGATCATGGGCAAAGGCAACTGCGGTATCGATGTTGCCGAAATGAAGAAAAAATATCCGAACTTCGTTGACAGTGAAATGTACTTTGAATTTCTGGTCAAACAGATCACTGCCGCCGCCGTCGAAGCCTGGAAAAACCGTGCTCCCGGCAAAATCGCCTACGGTATGGGCAGTGCCGCCATCGGCGAATGCCGCCGTTTGACCATGGACAAGATCGGCGGCCTGATGTACGGTCAGGAAGACGATCCCCGGATGCTCCACGCCGAAGGTCATGTTGACAATTCGCTCAACATTCTCGCCACCTACACTCCCTGCGGCAAACTGACCGGTATGGTCATCAACCTTGCCTGCCCCTCGCAGGTGAGCGAAGCGTGGAAAATCGTTTCCGCTGACTACTGGAATGAAGTCCGGGAACAGGTCGCCATCCGCTACGGCAAAAATGTTCACATCCTGCCGCAGTGCTCCCCTGCCGGAGACCTCAGCCCGCACAAGATTCTCAACCGCCGCGCCGACGAACGGATGATGCTTTTGAAGCAGCAGCAGGAAAAAGCCCTCCCCGACTGGAGCTGGCGCACCCGGGTCTACAACCACGACTACGGCATGGCACGCCGCCGGGAGATCGCCCGCCGCATCATGACCGGATTGGAAGATGTCCTGCCGGCGATCGCCTCCACAGCGCAGAGCGAGCTTGTTTTCAAACACTCCTTCCGCGTGCTGTCACTTCCGCCCCGGCTCATTACCGCTGAAGAAGCCAAAAAAGCCGCCGAAAAAGCCAAATTTCTTGAAGCACACTTCAAAAAAGAGGGTACTGTCTACGACGGCAGTCTGCCCGGTCAGCTCGGTGTGGTCGAACGTTTCAAAAATCCGCCGAAAGATTTCCAGATGGAACTGCACGCCATCCGCCTGGGCGATGTGGTTTTTGCAACCAACCCGTTTGAACTCTATCTCGACTACGGCGACCGCATAAAAGGTGCCAGCAAAGCAGTTCAGACCTTCCTCATTCAGCTTTCCAACGGAACCGGCGGCTATCTGCCCAGTATGCGTTCCGGAACCGCCGGCTACGGCAGCTGGCCCTCCAGCGTCAGAGTCAACTTTGACGGCGGAAATATTGTTGTAAAAGAGAGTGTAAAAGATATCAACGCATTGTTCTGAAACAAACTACAAGGAAAGGGGTAGATGATGAAAACCGATTCAACAAAGAAGAGTTTTTCACCCGACCGCAGTCGGGTGAAGCGTGCACGCTTCACCCTCATTGAGCTGTTGGTTGTCATTGCCATCATCGCTATTTTGGCAGCAATTTTGCTCCCGGCGCTTCAGCAGGCACGTAAACGGGCCCGGGCAGTCAATTGCATAAACAATCTCAAGCAAATGGGTTCATACTACCAGATGTATGCCAAAGATTATGACGACTATGTTCCTTTTAATGATGGCAATAACTGTACCAGTACCAAAGGTATGCGGGTACTTTTCTGTTTCATGCCTTATGCCGGAGTAAAATGGAAGGAAAAAATCCCGGCCGGCTGGTCCTGTCCGGAAGGCAAACAGCCTGGAGCCTCCCATACTCTGTACAACCCCGGATGGCAATCTGAAGCCATAAACGGCATCTGCTATGTTCCCAATATGGAAGCCGGAAACTATGCCACCAACATCTGGAAGCGTATTATCAAATTCGGGCAGATCCGGAACACATCAACTTTTACTCTGATGGCAGACCGCAACAAAAGTGTACCCAATGGAACCACTTGGTATTTCGCCTGGCACAATGATTCCAGCAGCAAAACTTTCGGTCACAAATCGCATTCCAACGGAGCGAATCTGATTCATGCCGATGCTCATGTATCCACCCAGAAAATCATCGGGACAGAAGATGCCAAAGGATTCATCAAGGCTTTCAGTCCCAAACCGCAGTTTATTGAAGATCTCTTCTATGTAAAGAAATAAAGGTACGATTATGAAAAAAAGTATTTTGATTGCCGCAGCAGTAAGCAGTACGATGCTGTTTGCAGCTCCGGCAAAAAAATTCATCGAATGTTCGTGGTCCAACCCCCGTACCGATTTCCTGCGTAAAAATATCGCCCACATGGAAAAAACCACCCCGTATCAGGGCATCCGCATCCATCTGGAAGGTACCGGAGAGGGCAAAGGGGTCGGCGTCCGGCAGATTTTCGGCAAACGGGCGTGGAAATATGAGTGGTTCAAACAGGATGTCGAAAACCTGAAAAACACCAAATTTGTCCAGTTTACCGACAACTTCATCGCCACCGGTGTCATGCCCGGAGACGTGGAATGGTTCAGCGACAGCGACTGGGCAAGCGTGATCAACAACTTCAAAATCGTCGCCCGGATCGCCAAAGAAACCGGCATGAAAGGTATCATCTTTGACCCGGAAGAGTATTCCGCCCACCTCTGGGGACGCATCGCCACCCGCAATAAAAATATCAGCGAAATCGCCGCCAAAGCCCGCCAGCGCGGACAGGAATGGGGTAATGCGATCTTCAGCGAATATCCCGACATCACTATTTTCTGCTTCTTTTTGAGTGCCTACGCCAAAAGCAGTCCGGTCTTCACCGGATTTATGAATGGTGTACTGGATGTACTTCCTCCCCAAGCCAAACTGGTAGACGGTCACGAAAGCCGGGGTTACACGGCAAGTTCCATCGCCGATCTGCACCGGGGAGCCAATGAAGTTAAAAAAGGTGCTGAACTTTTCGCTCCGGAAAACCGTACCAAATATTTGAGCCGGATCGGATTTGCCCCAGCAGTCTATCTGGAAGCTGTCATTCCCCAAAATGAAGGAATGCTCTGGAACCGCATCGTCCGACTCGGTTCGGCACAATACAGCATGAGCGAATTTCTCCGCCGCCATCTGGAAAACTGCCTCGAAGTTTCCGACGAATATGTCTGGACCTGGAGCGAATACCGTTCATGGCACGGCGGAAAAATCGACGGTTGGACCGCCAAGACCTGGGAAAACTGGCTGCCGGGTATGACGGAAATTTTCAAGGGAGTACGCAACCCGGTCGAATACGCTGAAAAGTGCGTCGCCAAAACCAAATCCCAGAACCTTTTCCGCAATCCGACTTTTACTCCCGATGCTAAAAAATTCCCCGCAAAATGGGGTCTCTGGCAGGGCAGAAATTCAAAAGGTACCGTTGAAGTCAAAACCATTGAC
>JAZRNP010000035.1:0-7956 GCA_045648225.1 Victivallaceae bacterium
AACATCACCATGATCGGTTCCACTGCCAACATTGTGGCACTGGGTATGCTGGAGAAAAAATCAACGACCCGGATGACCTTTTTCCGTTGGTTCAAGATCGGATTTTTGTGCAGCGTTGTTTCCGGTGTGGTTGTTGTCAGCGGTGTGCTGCTGCTGAATCGCTTCATGCCTGACCGTCCGGCCAATGTCAAGTTTGCCCATCTGAGCGAAAAGGCCGGTAAGGAATTCAAGAACAAAGCGGTCAAAATCGAAGGACGCCTGATCGTTTCCGGCAAAGATCTGAAGCTTGCCGCTCCCAAGGGTGACAGTACGATCAAAGCGGTGTGCGATAAAAATATCGTCTTGACCGATGTGATCAAGTATACCGGTAAAGCGGTTATTATTGAAGGTTCCATCAATACTGAAAAGTGCGAATCCGGCAAAGCGTTCCATGTTTTGACGATCAAGAAGATCGAAGAAGCCACCGAAGAGAAAAAATAATTACTCTTCCAGTCGGATGCTCAAAAGGACTGCTGCAATGTTTGCCGCAGTCCTTTTTTTTTTTGATAACAGCAGCAGTTTTTTTCTTGACAATTCCGGTTTTACGGAGTAATTTAAGCAGCGTTAGTTTTTTTTATAAATATATAGGGTGTGATAAATGAATTTATTTTTGAGCAGCGCAATTAAAGTTAATCAGGGAATGACCTTGGTCGATTGGTCGATCGCCGGAGCAATGATTCTGCTTCTGGTTGTAATTTTGCTTTACTGCAACCGTTTCATGCACAGTGCAGCCGATTTTCTTGCGGCAAGCCGTTGCGCTGGACGTTATATGTTGAGCATCAGCCGTGGAATCGCCGGATTCGCAGTGGTGAATTCGGTGGCGACATTTGAAATGTTTTACAAAGCCGGTTTCGCTTCGACCTGGTGGGCGATGCTGACAGCTCCCATCGGACTTATTTTATCTCTGGTGGCGTGGGTGACTTACCGGTTGCGGGAGACCCGCTGCTTTACGCTGGCGCAGTTCTATGAAGTGCGTTACAGCCGCAAGTTCCGGATCGGTGCGGGGATGATAACCTTTATTTCCGGAGTGGTGAATTATGGTATTTTTCCGGCGGTGAGTGTTCACTTTTTCATGTTTTTCTGCCGTCTGCCGAACTATTATAACTTTTTGGGGATCAACTGGGATGTCTATGCGGTGCTGCTGACCTTTGCCATCGGTATGGGCATGTTTTTTGCAATCTGCGGCGGTCAGATCGCGATTATGGTGACCGACTTTGTTCAGGGGGTTTTCTGCAACATCTGTTTTATCATTTTTATTCTGTTCATATTCAAACTGGGGAACTGGGATGTTTCCGGCGGCTATGTCAGCTGGAGCCAGATCGAACAGTCTCTTGTCGATACGCACGGCATTTCCCAGATCAATCCCTTTGATGCCGGTAAAATAAAAGACTTCAACTACTGGTACTTCCTGATCGGTATTGTGGGAATGTTTTATTCCAACGGTGCCTGGCAGGGGGGCATGGGATACGCTGCTGCTGCCAAAAATCCGCATGAAAGCAAAATGGCTGGAATCCTTGCCATCTGGCGTTCGCTGGCTCAGGGGTTGATGATCATGCTTTTCCCGCTGGCTCTTATTGTCATTATGAAACATCCGGATTTTACCGATCTTGCGGCGGTCATTCAGGAGACTTTGAGCAAGACGGAAAATCCGCAGCTCCGGGAGCAGGGACTGGTTCCGACCGGCTTATCTCTGATTATGCCCAACGGATTGCTCGGACTTTTTGTGGCAGTGATGTTTGCGGCCATGCTTTCCACGGATGATACCTATATGCACAGTTGGGGAAGTATCTTTATCCAGGATGTGATAATGCCCTTCCGTAAAAAGCCGTTCACCGCCAAGCAGCATATTCTGGCGTTGCGTTTGTCAGTTGCCGGGGTTGCGGTTTTCGCCTGGCTGTTCAGTTATTTCTACCGCCAGACCGAATATGTGTTTTTGTTTTTTGCCATTACCGGAGCCATTGTTTCCGGAGCCGGTGCTGCGATCATCGGTGGTTTGTACTGGAAAAAGGGAACCACTCTGGCGGCATGGGTGAGTTATGTTGTCGGAGCTGCCATTGCTACTTCCGGCATCGTGCTCCAGCAGGTTTGGAACAACGACAAGCTCGGAGTTCATTTCGGAGCCTGGCTCAACAATAAGTTTGATTTCAACTGGAGCGAAGCTGTGCTGGCCAAGTTTCCCATCAACGGTCAGTATGTCGGATTTATCGCCATTGTAAGTTGTTCGGTTTTGTATGTCGGTATTTCACTGCTTCAGCATTGGATGCTCAAGCTGCCGGATTTCAATTTGAACAAGATGCTTCATCGCGGTGAATATGATACGGCCAACGAACACATCGTCAACAATAACAAGGTCGGTTTCCTCGCTTCCCGTCTGGGAATCACCCGGGAATTTACTATCGGTGACAAGCTGATCTATGCGGCGGCTATCAGCTGGACGATCGGCTGGTTTATCATATTTATTGTGTACACCGTTTTGCATTTTACCAAAGGACAGATGGTGGATGGCTTTTTTGAATCCGGCGTTTCCAAGGCCGGCTGGCTGGGATTGTGGCATGTCAAGATTTATGTTACGCTGATTCTGGCTCTGATCTGTACGACCTGGTTTTTTATCGGGGGAATCTTTGATGTTATCGGACTGTTCAAAGCGTTGCGGAATGTAAACCGCAATCAGGCCGATGACGGTTCTGTGGTCGATGGACAGAATGCCGGCGAGAGTGCAACGGTGGATAAAAAGTGATTTTTTTCCGGAATTCAGGGTTGAATTATCGGTTGTGAGATGGTATTTTAAGCAGATGTGATTTCTGATTATTGACAACGGTGAATTTATGTGTGAAAAAGGTTTTGACAGCGAAAAATATTTGGCCGAGCAGTCTGCGGCGATTCTTGAGCGGGCCGGGAAATTCGGAGATAAGTTATATATCGAATTCGGCGGAAAACTGATCTGTGATTTTCATGCCTCCCGGGTACTGCCCGGTTTTGATCCGGATGCCAAAATAAAATTGCTTCAACGCCTTAAAGATAAAGTCGATATTGTGATCTGTATTCACGCCGGTGCCATTGAAGAAAAAAAGGTGCGGGCAGACTTCGGACTTTCTTACGATGCCGATACCATGCGTACGATCGACGATCTGCGGGATTGGGGATTGGATGTGACTGCCGTGGTTGTCACCCGGTTTACCGATCAGCCGTCGGTAAAAGGCTTTATCAACCGGCTTTCCCGCCGGGGGATCCGGGTTTATACTCACCGCCCGATCGAAGGTTATCCCACCGATCTCGATACCATTGTCAGTGAACGCGGCTACGGTGCCAATGAATATATTGAAACCACCCGTCCGATCGTTGTCGTGACCGGCCCCGGTCCCAATTCCGGAAAAATGGCAACCTGCCTTTCGCAGGTCTACCACGAATATCAGCGCGGTATCAAGGCCGGATATGCCAAGTTTGAAACTTTCCCGGTGTGGAATCTGCCGTTGAAGCATCCGGTGAATGTCGCTTATGAAGCGGCAACCGCCGATCTCGGTGATGTCAATATGGTTGACTCGTTCCATCTGGAAATGCGCGGAGAAACTGCCGTCAACTATAATCGGGATATTGATGTTTTCCCGGTCGTGAAACGGATCTGCGCCCGTATCATGCCGCCGGAGCAGCTTTATGTTTCACCTACTGATATGGGAGTGAACCGGGTCGGTTTTGCTATTACTGATGATGAGGTCGTCCGCAATGCCGCCCGTCAGGAAATTGTGCGCCGTTACTTCCGGGCTCTGTGCGATTATGCCGTCGGCCGTGAAGAAAAATGCGTTTCCGAACGGATCAAACTTCTGATGGATGATCTGGCGATATCTGCTCTTGACCGTACGGTGGTACTGCCGGCCCGGGAAGCTGCTGAAGCGGCGGCCGCCCTGCCGGAAAAGCACGGCAGCGAAAATGTTTTCTGCGGAGCTGCCATCCAGCTGCACGATGGAACCATTATCACCGGAAAAAATTCTCCGCTGCTCCATGCTGCTTCAAGCTGCATCATCAATGCGATCAAATATCTGGCTGATTTGCCGGAAGATCTCCATTTGCTCTCCCCGCAGATCATTGAATCTGTCGGCCGGTTGAAGCATGATATATTCAAAGATAAACAGCTTTCGCTGGCATTGCATGAAACTCTGGTCGCATTGAGCGTTTCCACTCCGACCAACCCGGCTGCGGCACTTGCGATGAAACAGCTGCAGTCTCTTGCCGGTTGTGAAATGCATCTCACTCATATCCCGACCCCGGGTGATGAATCCGGATTGCGTAAACTCGGGATCAATCTTACCAGTGAACCGGTTTTTGCCAGCCGCAATATTTTTATGGAGTAAGATCGGCATCCGGAGAAACCTCTTTTTCCGATGTTGAATTATTTTTTCAATGCTCCGGTGCTTTCCCGGAATTTGCCCGGCGGCATTCCCCGCAAACGGTGAAAGACCCGTGAAAAGTAGAATTGATCTTTGAATCCTACTGCAAAAGCCGTTTCTGCAACGGTCGCATCCGGGTGCTTTTTCCAGAATATTTCGGCTTGCCGGAGGCGGCTTTCCAATACCATGCTCTTGAAGGTGGTGTGGTAGTTTTTACGCAGAAACTGAGAGATGCTTGAAACGCTGCGTCCGAGTTTGCGTGCCATTTCCGGCAGTTTGATATCTCCGGTGATGTGCTTTTCGATGTATTTGTCGATTTCGGATTTCAGCCGGTCACCCTGAAGAACCGCCAGTTCTCTTACTGAAATGTAGTCGATGAGGGTGCGGAGCATTCCGAGGATAGCCTGCAATTTTTCCTCCGTAAAGCAGGGCAGGGCGTCAAATGATTTCCGCATCCGCTGCTGCTGAGCTTCGCTCAATCCGGCGATCTCCGGCATCTGATCTCCCTCCAGACGGAATTGTCCCATCATTACAAATCCGGCCGGAATCCCCCGCAGTTTCACCTGTGCAATACATTCCCGTAATCCGGCATGGCAGCGGTAAGTGATGGGAGTGCGATTTTTCAGAGCTTCCAGCCGCTTGTCCTGATCCATTGAAACGCATCTGGGCCACTGGCCGAGTTCATCCTGAATGCAGCGGCAATAATCGCAGTTGGTCATCGCTTTGCCCCGGCGAAGGTCGTCTCCGGCGGCAGAAAAAAATGTTACCCTCACTTCAAGCAGGGCGGCAAAGTCATCCAGAAGAGCTTGAATTTCATCGCTCAGAAAGAGCTCAAGCGGCATATTTTGCATTTTTTTCTCCAGAAACGGTTGTTTTGTACATAATATATATTCATTTTGCAAAAAAGTCCATATTATAGAGCGATTATTCTATATTATTTATTTTGAAGTATGCTATATTAAATGCAGTATAACATTAAAACAAAATGGAGAGGTTATCATGGAATTTGATTTTGCCGCAGTTGCCGCCGGATTTGTGTTGAATGGAAACTTTGTATCTGCAGAACGGTTCGGAACCGGACATATCAATGATACATTCAAAATGATGACCTCCGGCGGGACCTATATCCTCCAGCGTATCAACACCTCCATTTTCAAAGCTCCTGAACTGCTGATGGATAACTTTGTCCGGGTTTCCGGGCATATTGAAAAAAAGATCGCCGCCGAAAAAGCAACCAATCCCTCATGCCGCCGCCGCTTTTTGCAGGTGATGCGTTCCCGCAGCGGCGAACCGTTTTACATCGATGAACAGAATAATTTCTGGCGTTGTTATGTCTACGTCGATCAGGCCAGAACCTACGATGTATTGGAAACTCCGGCTCAGGCTTTCGCCGCCGCCGCCGCTTTCGGAAATTTTCAGCTTGATCTCGCCGATCTCCCCGGCCGTCTCAATGAAACCATTGCCGATTTTCACCACACCCCGAAGCGTCTCGCTGCTCTGGAAGCTGCTCTCGCCGCTGATGTCAAAGGCCGTGCCGCCGAAGTCGGTCCGGAATTGGAATATATTTTCAAAAACCGGGAGGAATACAGTCTGCTCATCGATGGTATGCAGAAAGGCGAACTGTTTGAACGCACCACCCACAATGATACCAAACTCAACAATGTCCTTATCGACGATCTGACCGGCGAAGGCATCTGTGTTATCGATCTGGACACTGTTATGCCCGGACTTCCCCATTATGATTTCGGCGATATGGTGCGTACCGGAACCAGTCCGGCTCCGGAGGATGAACTTGATCTTTCCAAAGTCGGTATGCGTTTTGAGATGTTTGAAGCTTTGCTGCGGGGATTTTTGTCCGGAGCCGGAAAGTTTCTCAATTCCCGGGAAAAAGAGCTGCTGCCGTTTTCCGGAAAACTTATCACCCTTGAAATCGGCATCCGCTTCCTGACCGATTATCTGGCAGGAGACGTTTATTTCAAGATCCACCGCGAGAAACACAATCTTGACCGCTGCCGTACCCAGATCGCGCTTGCCCGTTCCATCGAAAAACAATTGCCTGCCATGCAGAAGCTGCTGTCAGAAATCAAATGAAATTCCGCTCCGCCTGAATAAGCACGTGTGGAGCTTCTGAAAATAAATTGCGTTTTTTTTGGCAGAAAACGGCTGCCGGGATTTGTAAAAGAGTTTTTATGATGTTATATTAAGCGTGATTGAATTTTTGGAACTTAAGGAGAATTGTGTTATGTTTTTTACCGGTTTTGCCGATGAAGCTGCCGTCGGGATCGACGGTCAGATTGAGGCTACTCTCAAGCTCGGCTGGAAAAATATTGAATGCCGCAGTATTGATAATGTGAACATTCATGATTTGCCGGAAGATAAGTTCGAGGAAGTTTGCGGAAAACTTGCCGATGCCGGTATTTCTGTGAATTGTTTCGGCAGCACTGTTGCCAACTGGCAGCGTCCGGTCTTTGACGAAGACGGCTGGAACTTGAGCAAAGAACAGCTCCAGCGGGCTCTGGTCCGGATGAAAAAACTCAATTGCAAAATCATTCGCGGCATGAGCTTCCTCGGAGCCTACGAACGGCCGACCGCTTTTGATCCTGAAGTCGAGGCATGGGTTTTCCCCAGAGTCCGGGAACTGGTCAAAATGTGCGAAGATGCCGGTGTCATGTACGGTCACGAGAACTGCCGCAACTATGGCGGTATGTCTTACAAACATACGCTTAAACTTATTGAAGCGGTCGACAGTCCAAATTTTACTCTGATTTATGATACCGGAAATCCGGTCTTCAACTTTGATTATTCCACCGGCGTGAAAACCGGAAAGTATCAGGATGGCTGGGAATTTTATTCACAGGTGAAACAATTCGTTTCTTATGTCCACATCAAGGACGGTGCCATTGTCAAAGATGAAAACGGTGAAGATAAGATGGTTTATTCCTTCCCCGGCGAAGGAAACGGTTGTGTCAAAGAGATCATCACCGATCTGATTTCCAATGGATACGATGGCGGATTTTCCATGGAACCCCACATGGTGCGGGTTTTCCACGAACCGGATCCCTCCGACGATTCTGTTAATGACAACTATGTTGAATACGGCAAACGTTTTGAAAAACTCGTTGCCGACATAAAGAATAAACTTGGCAAATAATAATCCAAACCAACCAAAAAGGAGTTTCACAAATGGCCAAAATGTTGAATCAGGCCCCGACCAGCAATGCCAAATTGCTCGACTGGGTCAAGAGTTGGGTCGACATCTGCGAACCCGATGCCGTTTACTGGTGCGATGGCAGCAAAGAGGAATATGACCGCCTCAGCAATGAAATGGTCGAATCCGGTCTTGCTATCCGTCTGAACCCCGAAAAACGCCCGAACAGCTTGCTGTTCCGTTCCGATCCGTCCGACGTCGCCCGCGTCGAAGCGCGTACCTTCATCGCTTCTGAAAAACAGGAAGATGCCGGTCCCACCAACAACTGGATCGATCCCGTTGAACTCAAAAAAACCATGCTGGATCTGTACAAAGGCTGTATGCACG
>JAZRNP010000036.1:0-5274 GCA_045648225.1 Victivallaceae bacterium
GGCACTCGCGGGTGCTGCTGCCGATCAGAGTTCATCCATGGCACGGCGGATTGACCAGTAATCGTTGGTCAAAATGGTGTCGATACCGGCCATCAGATGATCACCGACTTTGGCCGGATCATCGCAAAAATACAGATTGCATTTAATATTGTTGGCCCGGGCTTTATCAATCATCTCCTGAGTGTAATGCGGAGTGAAAAACTGCACCTTTTTGCACTGATATTTTATGGCCCGGTCGACGATCTCAAATGGATTGGGAAACGCTCCCATGCAGCGGGGAATTTGCGGAGCATATTTGAGCGCACTCTCCATGATCGTATAATCTCCCATAAAGTAAACATGATCCTGCTGATCGTATTTTTCCAGCAAACTCACGATCAATTCCATCTTTTCCCGGGGAAATTCCGCAGCTCCCTCTTTTTCATCGGTCTTCAAGTGCAGGTTGATAATGGCGTGACGGGCAAACTTGGCAAGAACCTCCTCAAAGGTGGGGATTTTCACTCCGGCAAAGCGTTCATTGAAGCGGCTGCCGAAATCAAGTTTACGCAACTCGGCAAAGGTGGTTTCTTCAATAGTTCCAACTCCATTTGAAACCCGTTCCAGATTGCTGTCATGGGCAACCACCGGCACTCCGTCTGAACTGAAACGGATATCCATTTCAATTTCATCGGCCCCCATGGCGATGGCGGTACCGAAAGCGGCGAGAGTATTTTCCGGAGCAACGGTTTTGAATCCCCGGTGAGCGCAAATCCGGGGATATCCCATTTTTGCATCGCCTTCAACAGTCATGCTGCCGCAAGGGCGGTAGGCCCAGGTGGCCCGGGCCTGCTCAATAAATTGGTCATTGGGAATGAGTTTGCCGCCAAAGCTGTTTGAACGCATATATTTGTGCTTGACATCATCAACTTCGCAAACCAAGGTTCCGATCCGGCTGCCGAATTCGCAGAGGATGTTTCCTTCCGGAGAAACGGCCATGGAATTACCTCCAAGCACTGAATTTTCTCCCATGGAAACTGATGCACGCAGTACGTACGCATTGCAGTTGAATGCCAGATGCTGATTCTGCATCCGCAAAATATCCTGCCGTTCCGCCCGCTGAAAACTGGAAACCAGCACCACATCCGGATGACAGTGGGCAATGTGAGCGACATATTCACTGAAATAGGTGTCGTAGCAGATCAGAAAACCGAAACGTATTCCATCGACCTCGATTATATCAGGAGCGCGGAAACTGCGGGTGTATTCTTCATCAAGCAGATTGACATTTTTTTCTGCCCGGGGCAGATGCTGTTTGAAAAATCTTCCGGCACTGTTGCCCTGCCGGTCAAAAATCTCAGTTGTGTTGCGGAAAAGATCTTTTCCGGCTTCACGAACATAGTTCACTGCCACGATGGCGTTGCAGCGGATGGCGGCACTGCGGGCGGCAGCAATCAATTTTTCAGTATGAGCCTGCGCAAAAGGAATGCATTCTCCAACCGGAAATGCCGCCGGAGCGTTGGTGTACTCCGGAGTAAGAATAATATCACAGCTGCTGTCGCATTTCTCCAATTCGGCGATTGCCAAATCGACCGATTTTTCCGCATCAGCAACATTTTTTGCAAAAGGGATTTGAATTGCGCAAAGTTTCATTTTTATATCCTCTTATGATCTTAATTGAAGCCAAAGTTTTAAACTTAATATTGCAAGCAGCAAATTCATTGTTTCATTATGCATGGCTCCGCCAAACCGGAAAGCTCCGGCGAGTGCCAGCAAAGTGAAAAAATCCTGCCACATCGCCGATGCCGCATTTTCCGATTGAAAACGGCTCCGGCATCCGGAAAAAATCAACACCGCCAATATCAACGCCGGTAATGCCAATAATGTTCCGGGATAAAACCACCAGATTCCCAAAGCGACAGCTGACAAAACAGATATCACCCGCAGAAAACGATCTTTAAAGGGCAGTCGCAACCACAACGGCAAAACCGCCGCCGCAAAAAGCACCATCTCTCCGTCAACGATTTCACACATTTCATTACTTCCGGTCAGCACAGCTGCCGTCAAACCGAAAATAACCGCACTTATAACCGGCGGCATATATTCGCCGATTTTCCGGTTGTGCAAAAACGATTCCAACAGAATAAGCAAAAGCACCGCCCCCCATAAAATACGGGAATTGCCATCCGGACGCATCGGATGATCTTCAAAAGACGGCTCCACGGAGTCGAAATCCACCATTGCTCCGGAAATAGTGCCATCCGGGATCGGAGATTCGCTGAATATTTTATCTGACCGGATAATTTTCCTCAGATTCTTTTCCACAACTTCGCCATTGATGATCAGCGGAGCTTTTCGATCCGGAGCTGCGGCGCAAAAACCTCCGTCACCACGTCCGGGCAAAGTGCGCCAATGCAATTCAGGCAGCAAATAACATAGATCGACCGGCATGACCAGCACTCCGCCGGGAGCAAGCAAGTCTGATATCCGGCCGGGAAGCCGCATTGCTGCCGGCAGATACTCGGCGATCACCACATCATATTTCCGTCCGGTCCGCTTCCCCGGAAGCAGCAGGTGGATCCGATCGGCAAGGATCTGTTCCAGAACAGAATCAAATACCGGCTGCCTCCGGCTGATCAGCAAAACCTGCGGAGCACTTTTTTCGCTCAGTCCGACGGAACTGATCAGAGTCACCGGAGCCAGATGGTGTTCATTTTTCTTTTTTACAAATTTATTGAGCGGTTCCGGATAAAATTCCAGCAGCATCACCAGAGCGACCGCCACACAGTTGAACACCCAACCGGTAACGATTCTGAATTTACCGGCGGTACTCTTTTTGCGTTCTTCCCGGTTGGCAGCAAAGAATAATACCACTCCGGCCGCCAGCAGAGAAATCGCCGCGAAATCGAACCGCCATCCCAACAAAACACCGGAAATAAGTCCGCAGACAAACCTCCCTGCCCGGTTGCGGCGGCGAAGAGTTTCCGTCAAACCGAAATAAAATGCCACCGGCAAAAGCAGGTGATGTTCCAGATAACAGCTGCAGGCGACATACCAGAAGCCCAAACGCCCCAGCGAACTGCCGGGAAGTCTGCTGAATAATCGTCCGACGGCGAATGCAATTAAAATCCCGGCAACTCCGGCATGGATATCCTCGATCCCGCCCATTGCACGCACCCAGAAACCGCCCCAGATGATCCCGGAGATCAACGGGGCAGTTGCAGACACCGTTTTTAAAATACGGCGTTTGGCAGCGGCAAGAGGTTTCCGGTTACTCATAAACTGACGATCGATTTTCAGGAGTTGCGGATCTGACGGGCAACTTCGGCAGCATCATCTCCTGCGGAAAGAGCCTTGAAAACAAGTTTCATACGGTAACTGCCGGGACGGATCTTGTATTTTTCCAGAGGTCCGGGACCGCAGCTTGCTGAACCCAATCCGCGCTGTCTCAAATCACAATTGAGATAAATGCACTTTTCCGGAGTAAGTTCACAGGTGTGATAAGCCCGGGTCAGCATATCAGTGCTGAAATTCAACGCCGAAAAGATCATCTCACTGCCGGGAACGATCAACAAGCCTCTGGAACCGTCCGCCGTCCGCAACGCAGCGTAGCGGACTTTGCAGCGGGCACCGTTTTCCTGCGGCATGATATACGGGGTATACATCTCCTGCGGAGTGGTCCGGTAAACGCCCATGACCGAAGAAGCCTGCCGGTCTGGATAATTTTCAAAGGGTCCGAGACCGCAATATTCGATATTTTCCAGCTCCGGCGGCAGTTCCATGGTAATACCGAGCCGGGGGATATCATCGAAATATCCGGGAACGACGAAGTTCATTTCGCAGCAGACGGTTCCGTTTTCTCCGGGACAGATCTGCTGAGTGAATTCAAACTCGTCGCTGTTTCCGCCTTTAGCAATACCAAGTTCACGGCATTCGATAAAGTTCTCATCTTTCCTGAAACGGTCGGGGATCATTTTCAATTTATCAAAGCCCAGAGCGCACCACTTTTTATAGACCCGGTTTCCGGCATCAGTGGGAGCGGTGAGCAGCTTCAAACCATCGTTATCAGTGGGAGCGCGCCAGATATTGAGCCGGGGACCACGAGTGATGAGAGATTCGCCATTGAACGTCAATTGACGGATACCGGAATTGCCGACAGAAGCGGCGAGCTTACCGCTGGAAACGATCGCCTCCTGCGGATCAAAACGCATTCCGCAGATAACTTTTTCAACAGAAGCAAGCGGCAAAGAGCGTTCGACCGTCAATTCAAAGCTGTCATGTCCGGCGCAGAATCCGGCTTCACACCAAGACTTGTCATTGCGGTAAAGCGTACGGATAAACAGCACCGCACAACTGCCGAGCGGCAGAGCGGGAATATCCGCAGCAATGGTAAACTCCCGGCTGCTCTGCGGAGCGATATCTCCCGGCAGGAGAGTTCCGGTGGAGAGCTCTTTCCCGTCAATATTCAAACTCCAAACCAGTTCAACATCCTCCAGATTGGAGAAATAGCGGGAGTTGAAAACGGAAATCCGGAGACTGTACTCATCCAGCAAAGTAATTTTCACAGGACGGGCAAGATATTTGAATTCATACAACCCCGGATGCGGCGTACGGTCGGGCCACACGATGCCGTCGGTACAAAAGTTGATATCATTGGGAGTATCGCCGAAGTCTCCGCCATAGCACCAGTAAGGTTTGCCGTTGGCATCAAGTTTCTTTATACCGTGATCGACCCATTCCCAGATAAATCCTCCCTGCAGACCGTCGCAACTGTTGAATGCTTCAAAATATTCGGCCAGATTTCCGTTGCTGTTGCCCATGGCATGATTGAATTCGCAGAGGATCATCGGACGTTTTTTCTCCACATGGGACTTGGACCATTCAACGATCTGGGAGATCGGAGGATACATCGGACAGATGAAATCGGTCAGATATTCCGGCGGAGCCTTGTACTGCCATTGAAAAATTCCACGATCGCGGTTTTCCAGCATGGTCTGCCAGGTGGTATCTTCTCTGACCGCCCCCTCGTAATGAACGAGCCGAGAGGAATCCCGGAACCGGATATAACCTGCCATTGCGGCATGATTGACTCCGCATCCGGATTCATTGCCCAAGCTCCATCCGTAAATACAGGGATGGTTTTTGTCCCGCTCGACCATGCGGCAGGCCCGATCGACAAAAGCACCCGCCCACCGGGGATTCTGGCAGAAATCGGCGGTAAAAGCATGATGTTCCAAATTCGCCTCGTCCAGCACATAGAATCCCATTTCATCGCAGAGGTCATAAAATTCCGGAGCG
>JAZRNP010000037.1:0-5275 GCA_045648225.1 Victivallaceae bacterium
GGTGAACTCATGTTCCCGAGCTTCTCCGCACAGCCCAAGCCAGTGCCCGCGAGCACCCGCTGCCCGTTCGATCCTCCAATATCACAGATACGCTGACGCATCGACCGGGCGCATCTTGACATCTTTCCAGATACCGCCTGCGCCTTTGATATTGTGGATCTTCACAACGATAACATTATCTTTGCCCGGACGGATATCTTCGGGTTTGACTTTGACGATGAAGGCTTCATCCCAAAGGACGCCGTAATCGACTTTTTCGGATTTTTCCGAATGTTCACCGACAAGTTTGCCGTTGATATAGACCCAGGCCTGTTCGTCGACACCGTGGAAAACGATGTCCAGCGAACGGGCTGCCCAGTCAGCGGGGATTTTGAATTTGGCACCGTAGAATCCATATCCGAGATAGGGGCCGACAGGGGTGGCTTCCAACCGGGCGGGGACGGCGACTTTTGTCCACTTGGAAATATCAAAAGTTTCCGGCATCATATCGGCTTTGCCAAGACCTTTGTTGAAAATATCTTTCTTGAATCCCCACTGGGTATTGAAATCATACCACTTGCCGCTGGTATCGACTTTGGGCCGGGCGACTTGTTCTTCCGGATTCTTGAGAGCATAGTTCATCCGGTAGCTGAGCAGCGCCATCGGGACCTGAGCAAGATCGGAATTGGCTTTACGAACGGCCTCATACCGGACGTAGAACACACTTTTACCCTTGACATATTTGGTGAGATTGATATTCTTTTTGGCGACATTTTCAGCGACGACGATGTAATTTTTGTCATCAAAAGAGATGGAAACTTTGTTGCTCTGACGGTCAAGTTTTGCATTGATTGCCAGAACGGCTTCGACAAAACTGTTGTTTTTGCCGACATCATATTTGCGGATGACCAAACCGGATTTTTTGCCTTTGGGGATGGAAAGTGCCCATTTGGAGGGACGCAGGGTAAGTTTGTGGAAAACTTTACGGTCGATCTTTTTGGCGGTGATTCCCGGGGCATCGACATGGTAAAATTTACCTTTCATAAAGGGGACCAGCGTCTTGTATCCGCGGGCTTCTGTGGAAGAAAGACCATTCAGACCGGCGAAACAGCTCTTTCCGTATTTTTTACGGAAAGCGATGATCTCGTCGAGTTTCGCTCTGGATGCAGAAAATTTGTTATCACGGAACAAATGGCTGAATTCGACACAAAGTTTACCGTGCAGCAGACCGAGCCGGATAAACTTGACCCGTTCAGCATAAATTTTATCCGGGGACTTTTCAGCAACGGCGAGAGCCTCTTCGAGGATTTTGGCCGGAACGTCGAATACAGCCGGAGTGTAATATTCTGCAGCGGTGTGTGCCGCCATGAAGCCGACACCTCCGCCCAAAGCGTGTTTGCGGGTGTAATCGATCCAGTAATTGAAGTATTTTTCAACCAATCCGGCAGCCGGACCGAATGCACTGTAATACTCTTTCATGATCGCTTCGATCGTCATTTCAGGCTCTTCGCCCAGACGCATATGCATGTAAAGCATGGGCCCCTTGGTCGCCCAGTTGCCGCGCAGTGAATCGTAATCAAAACCTTTCATACCGTTGGCGGCGGCGTGACGGAGCATTTCACCGCTCTGCCGGATATCCAGAGCCGGAATAGCATAACCGGTAAGCAGATAATTGGGACGGTAATTGAGCATAATTCCGGTTTTTCCCCAATTATCCCAGGTGCGCATGATGAGTTTATGATCACTCTCTTTCATCGGATAGTTACACGCCATGCCGGAGCCGTAGGGAACAAATTTTCCGTACATCCAGGAGAGATCTTTTTCCACCGTCGGCGGCATGATATAGTCCATGTACATCAGAATCGCAATTTTGACATTGGGATTGCGCTTCATCGCCTTGGCCCGGACTCTTTTGGCAAGATCGATATAGCGGTTGGTGGTGGAATAACCTGCGAAACCTTTCGGCTGGGGTGCATCAAGTTTCATACAGGCCTTGCAGCGGCAGAATCCCCGGGTATCACCTTCGCCGATACCGAGCCATTCACCGCCGTCCCAGCTGTCCAGATAGAATTTTTCGACCTTGGGAGAAGTTGCACACCAGCGGAGTCGGCTCTGACCGTGGAAATAGGTGCGCTTGCCGTCTTCACGCATGGCGAACATATCCGGATGCTTTTTGAAAAGTTTTCTTGAAATGCCGTCGATATGACTGGCCGGGGAAGGAGTCGGACAGGAATCACCCTCCTGATGGATGAGCAGATATTTGCGAAGATTGTTGTAATAGCTGTTCATCGCATCCGGAGTAAAGGTGAGATCTTTGAGATCGCTGGAAATGCGGGGATCTTTGCGCAGAGCATTGATATCGCTGCCGATGCGGTATTTTCTCCACAGGAAAGCGGGTTTACCGGAGAGCGAATAGTTTTCCGGGACCGTGATGGTGCTGTTTTTGGGAACGACCGTACCGAGTTCGCCCGGCCAGAGCCAGCGGACTCCGAGCTGACGATCAAGAAATTTGACCACAGCGTAGATCGGACCGCGGCGGGTCAGACGGTGAAATCCGTTGTCGGCCCAGATTTTATGAGTCTGCTTGAAATTGGCTCCCGCCGGGATCTCATAAAAGACTTTGCCGTCACTTTCGCCGCCGGTGAAATAGAGATTGCCGTCAACAGCTTTGATCTGCCATGCTTCCTGATCAAATTTATCAGGAGTCATTCCGAGTTTTGCAGCGGCATCAGTGGCACCGACATAAATCCGGTTACTGCCGGCCGGAACGGCGGATTCTTTGACGATGGGAATATCGGCCCCGGAGATAAGTTTCAGATGTTCTGCCAGAATTTCAGCAGCATTTTTCGCCACTTCTCCAGCCTTGTCGGAAACCACGATAACGGATGCGGCCTTACCATCTTTGACCAATGTCACCGGCTTGGCAAAAACCGCAAAAACGGCGGCAAATGCCGCGGTCAGCAAAACTTTTTTTATCATTTGAGCTTGCACCTTTTATTGTTGAATTTGTCTGATTTTTGTGTTCAAGAGCTTAATATAGCTCATATTTACCCCGGTTACAACAACAAAAGGTGCAGGATATTATCAAAAACGTACGAAATATTATCACTCCACACCCCAAAGTGAATTTCACCAATTCTCCGGATTTATTTCAAAATATGCCATGCTGTGGGCACACGCCGGGCAATATCCGGGAGCTTCGGCTGCGGTATGGAGATATCCGCAGTTGCGGCACCGCCACACTACCGGATGGGAACGTTTGAAAACGGTTCCGTTTTCAACGTGCTTCAAAAGTTCACGGTAACGTTTTTCATGCTGACGCTCGGAAACGCATACGGCTTCAAACACATCAGCGACAGCGGCAAACCCCTCCTCCCGGGCAATCTGAGCAAATCCCGGATAGAGCCGGTGCCACTCTTCATATTCACCATCAGCGGCGAGAGCCAGATTGGCAGAAGTGCTTCCGATAACTCCGGCGGGGAATCCGGCGGTTATCTCCAGCATACCGCCCTCCAGAAACTTGAAAAAGCGTTCAGCGTGTTCTTTTTCCTGATCGGCAGTCTCGGCAAATATGGCGGAAATCTGCATGAATCCATCCTTGCGGGCCTGCGAAGCAAAATAGGTATAGCGGTTTCTGGCCTGCGATTCACCGGCAAAGCTCTGCAGCAAATTGCGTTCGGTACAGCTTCCTCTCAAAGATTGCATAATTTCATTCTCCCTGAAAAAAATTTCAGCGGCACGACATTCCCGGCAAGGCAGTACAAAATCATCCCGGGAATGGGTGCCGCAGCTTCAATTACTTTTCTTCACCGGAGTGGCCGGTGCGGTGCTGTTCGCTTTCGGCAGCATTGCTGTGATTACTGGCAAGTGCGCCGGCAGCTTCAGTTTTTTTCTCATCCTTGCACTCATTGTCTTTGCAGGATGCAGCCGGAGTGCATTTTTTCACATCCCGGCATTTGCTGTTGTGATGATGCACCGTCTTGCACTTGTGTTTCTGAGAACACATCGGGCACTCGGCGACTTCGACGGCTTCGACCATCACCACATCGTCGCAATCTTCGCCGCAGCAGTTGGCACATCCGGCGACACCTCCGGCAACGAGCAGAGCCATTGCCGACATCATGAGAGTTTTTTTCATAACATCTCCTCCTCTTTTAACAGCGGCACCATGCCGCCATTTTTTCTCCTCTGGAGTATAACTATATGTGTTTTTGAAAAAAACTCAATCTGCTTTTACAAAAAAATGCAATCTGTCTCCGGAGAGTGGGAGGATTTTGCCAACAGCGTTACTTGGCGGTTGGCTCTTGGACTGGGAATACTAAGAATTTTAGGAATACTGGGAATTTTAAGTTGGCGGGAGCTGGTATGCAAGGGCCCCGGTGCCGACAACAAAACAGAGTTGGTTGTCGGACAAGTCCGACCTGTCCGACACAACCGCCGACAGGAGTGTACTGGCGTACATGACTGGAGGATCGAACGCCGCAAGGCGCGCTCCGGCAAAGCGAGATCGCTCCGCCGCCGCTTTACAGCTGTTCCTGAACCATGCACTTTTTACCGGTTTTCATGCTTTCAACCAGAGCACATCCGGTCAGCACCGCCTGAACTCCATCCATCAAAGTCGGAGCTTTCGGTGACGGAGGATCACTGAATATATCCGTAAACACATTGTAATCCGCTCCGCCGTGACCACCGGTACCGGTTTCAAATTCGATCTCTTCATAACCGGGCTGACGGGAACGGAACAACCGCAGCGTGGAGGTGTAGACCAGATGATCGTCGTGCAGATCATTGTCGTTGACCACGACTTCCCGGGAATAGGTATGCCGGGATTCCAGACGGCCTTTTTCGCCCTCAACGATAATGATTTCACCCTCATACTGGGAATGGGCACACAGCGAATAACTGCACATCACGCCATTGGCAAATTTAATTGAAGCGGTGTAATTATCTTCAATATCGATCTCCGGAGAATAAATACACAGGTCCGGAGTATACATATCCGACTGAAAGATCTTGCGGTTGTAATCACTGTAATCCGGACACTCTTTGGCATATTGGCAGGTGTGGCAATTGACACCCTCATATTTGTGCGGCACCTGGTTTCCGTATGCAGTGAGACAGCCGTCTGCCATGACTTCAACGGCGTGGGAATTCAACAGAAAATTCATTTTGTCAAAGTGGTGACAGCTCTTGTGAAGCTGCAGACCGTTGGAGTTTTTGCGCCGGGAGTTCCAGCGGCGGAAATAGCTGGTTCCGTGTTTGCGGTCGAGCATTAAGTCGGAGGCCAAGCGGTCTT
>JAZRNP010000038.1:0-2487 GCA_045648225.1 Victivallaceae bacterium
CATTTCAGAAATGATAATGCACCTGTGCTTCAGATGGAAACGGATGAAACTTGACTGGAAACTGTTTGCACAGATGCTGAAGCTTGGAGTCCCCGCCGGAGTACAAGGTTCCTGCTTTTCAATATCGAACATCATCATCCAGTCATCGATCAACAGCTTCGGTGCATTGGCGATCGCAGGAAACACCGCCGCTTCAAATATCGACGGACTGGTCTACATGACCGGTGTCTGCTTCTTTCACACTTCGCTCAACTTCGTCGGCCAGAATTACGGTGCAAAAAAATATTACCGGATCATCCGGGCCGTGCTGCTCAGTGCTGCTTCTGCAGCGGCATGCGACATAGTCATCGGCTGGAGCGGATTGTTCTTCGGCAGAGAACTTCTCGGAATTTACTCCACCGATCTGACGGTCATAGAGTGGGGTATGCTCCGGCTCAAGATCATGATGTCGACCTACTTCCTCTGCAGCGTAATGGATGCGATAAGCGGAGCACTGCGCGGATTGGGATACTCTTTCATTCCGATGTTCGTGATGATTCTGGGAATATGTGTATTCCGGATATTCTGGGTTTTCTGCATACTGCCGCTCAACAACACATTGACCATGCTGATCACTTCATATCCGATCTCGTGGCTCATGGTAATCATCACCAATGCAACGATCCTCTACTTCGCACTGAAAAAACTTATCGCCAAACGGCAGCAGGAAATCGCTGCAGCAAAACAGGTGGAACAGCAATCAAACACTCCGGCCTGACGGCCGATATCACCATCAGTTCAAACATGACAATCACCGTCTTCCGGCGATGCAGAATGCCGGAGGGCGTTTTTTTTCATCCCCCCCTTTAAATTTTACTATTTCCGTGCTATATTATATAGATTAAATATTAGCAATACAATAAAATTATAATTGAGAGGATATTTTATGTCAGAGAACAACGAAACTCCGGTTGTCCGTACCAACGAACTCTTTGAACAGCGTTGCGCCAAAATCGCCGAATACCGTGCCAACGGCATCAATCCCTTCGGCGGCCCCTTCTACGATGTGGAAAAAATCAGCAATATCCGCGAAAAAGAGATTCCCGCTGAAGAGGGTGCTATCGGCCCCGAAGCCATCGCTGCCGGCCGTATGGTCGCCAAACGCGGCATGGGCAAGTCCATCTTTGCCGACATGCGTGACAGCAGCGGCAAACTGCAGCTTTTCGCCTCCAAAAGCGAAATGAGCGAAGATGGTTTCGCACTTTTCAAAAAGCTGGATATCGGTGATATCATCGGTGTCAAAGGCAATCTTTTTGTCACCAAGATGGGCGAAAAAACTCTGCGGGTGAAAGAGGTCACACTCCTTTCCAAATCCATGCGTGCCCTGCCGGAAAAATTCCACGGTTTGACCGACGTTGAGCAGCGTTACCGCCAGCGTTACCTCGATCTGATCGCCAATCCGGAGGTAATGGAGGTATTCAAAAAGCGTTCTGCCATCATCCGCGAAGTCCGCAACTTCCTCGCTGACCGCGGCTTTATGGAAGTGGAAACCCCGATGCTCCAGCCGCTCGCCGGTGGTGCTTCCGCCACCCCCTTTACCACCTTTTACGAAGCATTGAACAGCAATGTTTATATGCGTATTGCTCCGGAACTTTACCTCAAACGTCTGCTGGTCGGCGGTTTTGAAAAGGTCTTCGAACTGAACCGCTCCTTCCGTAACGAAGGTGTTGACCGTCGCCACAATCCGGAATTCACCATGCTGGAAATCTATCAGGCTTACAGCGATTGCCGGGGAATGATGGAACTTATCGAAACCATGATCTCCACCATCGCTCTCAAGGTCTGCGGCACCACCAAGATCGACCATGGCAACGGCAAAATCATCGACCTGACTCCGCCGTTCCGCCGCGCCACCTACCATGAATTGTGCAAAGAAAAAGGTGGCGATGACTGGTTCGACATCACTCCGGCCGAACGGGTCGAACGCGGCCAGAAACTCGGTCTCGATGTCAACAGTTCCATGTCCGATCTGGATGTGACCAATGAACTTTACGAAAAACTGGTCGAACCCAACAACATTCAGCCGACCTTCGTCACCCGGCTCCCGGCACAGCTGCTGCCGCTGGCCAACCCCTGCGCCGACGATCCCAGCCTCGTGGATGTTTTTGAATTGGGCATCAACGGTATGGAAATCGCTCCGGCTTACAGCGAACTCAACGACCCGGTGATCCAGCGTCAGCGGTTCATGGAGCAGTTTGAACAGAACAAAGAAGAGGGTGATAAGGTTTCCGATAAAGTTGATGAAGACTTCCTCACCGCTCTGGAATACGGTAAGTCGGAGGCCAAGCGGTCTTAGGAAGACAAGAAATCTACTCAACTCCTTGGCTCACAGAACGACATGGCTACGATCCGACTTGGTTCATGGAGCAGTTTGAACAGAACAAAGAAGAGGGTGATAAGGTTTCCGATAAAGTTGATGAAGACTTCCTCACCGCTCTGGAATACGGT
>JAZRNP010000039.1:0-7543 GCA_045648225.1 Victivallaceae bacterium
ATAGCACCGAAGAAAAAAGAAGTCAAATATCAGCAAGAAAAAACTTTCAGGATTTGCATTTACACCATTACGGTATTATGTTTTATTGAGAACAAGTCGGATCGTAGCCATGTCGTTCTGTGAGCCAAGGAGTTGAGTAGATTTCTTGTCTTCCTAAGACCGCTTGGCCTCCGACTTGTTCAAAACATAGCACCGAAGAAAAAAGAAGTCAAATATCAGCAAGAAAAAACTTTCAGGATTTGCATTTACACCATTACGGTATTATGTTTTATTGAGAACATATTTAACTAGGAGAACGATACTATGAAATTCCGGATGGTTCACAACAATCTTAATGTTTTTGATCTTGACAAGAGCATCAAATTTTATCAGGATGCTTTTGATATGCACGAAGTGCGCCGTATCAACGCTAAAGACGGCAGTTTTATCATCGTTTATCTGGAAGACGGCAACAGCAGCCACCAACTCGAACTCACCTGGCTGCGTGAAATGGATCGTCCCTACGATCTCGGCGATAACGAATTTCACTTGGCTTTCAAGGTCGATGATTACGAAGGAGCGCACAAACGCCACTCCGAAATGGGTTGCATTTGTTACGAAAACCCCGAAATGGGAATCTATTTTGTCACCGACCCAAATAACTACTGGTTAGAAATCATTCCTGAACAGCGGTGAGGTGGTATTAATGGCTTATCATCGTACCGATAATTTCTGGGAACCAACTTATGATGGTAAAACTCAATATGGGTATCTCAGTGAATTCAATTGGCAAAATTTGTTTTCAAATAATGGACCACTAAAGCAAATCTGCAATTGGCAAAATTTTGATCCGTCAAAACATAGCTCAACAACTCGTTCATCGTATGGAAAAAGGAAAAAAATCAAAAAAACAATACGTCCAAATCGTCATTTGATTGAAAAGACCTTTTATATTTGTGATTTTATCGGAGACTTAAGTAATATTACATTTAAGAAATGTATTTTCAAGAGTTGTTATTGGAATAGATGCACTTGGAAAAATGTAAAATTTCAAGAATGTATATTTGAAAGAACATCTTTTTCGTTGGCAAGATTTGAAGATTGTCAATTCCTAGACTGCAATTTTTCACAAATTGGCATTTCTGGAAATGAAACCAGATTCACAGACTGTATAGTAGATCCTCAAAAATTGGTGAATGCAGCTTATACCAATACAGACAAAACAACTTTGAGTAAGTATCATAAAAAACCAGCAGAACAATTGATGCGTTTAGAAGAGACAAAAGCAAAACTTGCCAAACAAATTAATTTACACAACAACTCATATTCTGAATTTTTTTATTCAGGAATAAAGGTTGCAACTCTCCAAACTATTAAAGCAAGAATTGCAAAGCGAAAATACGTAATGAAATGGTATGATATTTTTATAATGATGCGAATAATTGGGGATTGTTTAGAATATCTACTGTGGAGTACTTTGGGAATGTTGAATGGCTGGGGAGAAAAAACTATCCGGGTTTTGGTATTGGGTTTTGCTCTAGTGTCTCTGTTTACATTTATTTATTGGCATTGGAATATTTCGTTAACATTTGGTCAAGCATTCATTCGTTCATTTGACATCTCAATGGTGGTAGGTTACAGTAAAATTTGTAAAGCTTCTTGGCTCGAATTGCTGAATTTAGTATTAGGCATGACCTGGTATTCGATAGCAATTCCAACTGTAATTAACAAGCTAACACGCACGAGGTTTTAAATGCAATTAAAAGCTCTGATTTTATTTGGCAGTTGTGCCCGAGGTGATCAACAAGAAGATTCAGATGTTGATATGCTTGCGATTCATGATGATAAAATTTATCGTATTGATGAATATGGTAAATTGAATTTTTCTCTGTATTCAGAAACAACGCTGAGTAAAATGATGTCAGATGGTGAATTGTTTGCGCTGCATTTAGCAACAGAAAGTAAAATCATCTATGAAAATGATGAATGTGCATCGAAATTATTCAAAACATTTCGATACAAAAATTCATATCAATCTGTCATTGATGAAGCAAATATATTGGCATGGGCAATAATCAAATACTACGATTGTATAAACAAACCTGAATTATGTAACAAGAGATTGGTCTGGTGTATAAGAACAATTTGCGCTGCTATGGCAGCTGAGCAGAAAAAAAATTGTTTCTCCGCTTCTTCGATTGTTGCTTCTGTTCCTCTTGACAATATGGCTTGGGTGTTAAAACAAAAAAACAACGCCGCAAAATCTCCGCAACTTCTTATTCAAATGAGAGAATTTTTGCAGTTTTATAATTTGAAACCATCAGAACAAGTTGCCTTGAGCAACGATATCGATACCTGTGTTAACCTTTTCAAAAGAGGATCAATGGGGTATAAATTCATACATTCATTGATAACTCAAAAAAAATTAGGATATTTGTAACTATGAATGGGTATATATTCGTTATGACAGCAGACCCCAATAACTACTGGCTTGAAGTTGTGCCAGAACAGCGGTAATTTTATGGCAGATTTAATAGGTGAACAAAACTTATCTCCGGAAGCTGTAGAAAAGCTTGAAATATTTAACACCGCTTTACTTAAGTCAATTAAAGTTGCTTGTAATGGTGACCGGGGATGGGCATCCCAAACGATACTGAAAGAATTGCGTGATTTCGTTGAATGCGTGATGTTTTTAATTGCATTTCAAGGCAAAGAATCTCAACGAAAGTATGATTATCAAAATATATGCATTGCTCAAGCCAAAGTTAGAGAACAGGGGAAACTTCGGTTTCTTTGGAAATTTCATGATTTTTTGCAAATATCTGCATCGCATTATACTCTTGATGAAAATGCTTCAGAGCGTTTGATGCTTAAATATTATGATTGCCTCATCGACATCCGTTCTTATCTTGATCACGAATTTGGCATAAAGATATTGCAATATCTGGAAGAATTCCCTTTGAATACAGACTCTGCAACATTGGAATATCAAACTGAAATAGCAAGTCGTATTGATTGTGTTAATGGTATCGCTGGAAAACAACGTAATGAACGGTATTATATTCTTAAAGAAATACCTTTTTTTGTAAACAGCAAAAAATATTATGAAATTACATTTGCATCTGTCAATGAACAGGCTAGTAAATTTAGTCGGCATATTGCCTTTTCGAACCGATATATACCTGATTTTTACGCCGTTAAATTATCTTTTATCTCAAGTGAAATTACTTTATTCAATCAAAAACTTCCAATTTTAATTATTTCTGACTGGATAACTTCTATCCGTCCTTGCGAGTTGAGTAATTTTGTAAGAATTTTCAATATCGAGCACAATATTACAAGCAGCAGTAAAGGCTACCTGCGTTTGATGGAAAAATTAACGGAATTACAATTGCCATTCAGCGATATTGTTTTTCATCCTGTCTATGCGGAAATAAAACAGGCTCTCGCAAAGTATGCTAATATTTGCACATTTTTTAAAGCATTGGACAAAGCGGCAGAAATTATTAAATTACAAAAATCGGGAGCCAATGTTTTATCTTATTTGTTATATGGCTTGCGAAATAAGGTCATTAAAAATCAACACCATTATGAGATTAATCAAAACTTGTCGAAACTGAAGTTGAAAAACGGTTGTATCCCATTCGATACGATGCCGTATTGTTCATCTCTAATAGAGCATAATCCGTCTGTTTATGATCTTTTATCATGCATATGCCCGGTTAATAGAGAACATGAATTTTTAGCTCGTTTTATTAGAAATAACGCTGAAACCAATGGTATCATCTACACTGATATCCATGAATTGCCAGAAGGGGTGCAAGCCAATTTAAAAAATCACATACACAGATATAACGCTTTATTGTGGCATGGGCACTGTGGACGTCAATTGAAGCAGAATGGCAAATTCATATTCATAGCAGAACTTCAGGATGATGTTACACATATCATCGAGCGATTGCATCAATTGTCGGTATCTGGTATTTCGGACTATTCGAATTGGGTAAAAGATTGGTTAAAAGGAAATCCCGGCATGATAGACTGTCCGGAGAAAAAGTCTTACATAGAAAATATGTTCAAGGACTCCCGGGTTGCATTTATATATGGAGCTGCCGGAACAGGAAAAACAACTTTAATAAAGCACATATCTGCACTCTTTTCTGGAAACCAAAAGATATTTCTCGCACAGACCAATCCCGCTGTTCAAAACCTTAACAGGAAAATTACTGCGAAAAACAGTTCTTTTTATACAATTGCAAAAGTTCTTTCCTCCCGGAATCATCTTTCATGTGGTTTATTGTTTATTGATGAATGCAGTACTGTAAGTAATAAGGATATGCGGAAAGTTTTAGAAAAAGTATCTTTTGATCTTTTGATTTTAGTTGGAGATACTTATCAAATAGAAGCTATAAATTTTGGCAATTGGTTCAACCTTTCCAGAAATTTCATAAAGAACTTTATCTGTGAATTAAAACAGCCATATCGCAGTGATAATGAAGATTTGTTGAAATTATGGGAAAAAGTCAGACAAATGACTGATGATATAAATGAACATTTACAAAAAAACGGTTATTCTTCTGACTTGGATGAATCCATATTTAACCATTCATCTGATGATGAAATTATACTGTGTTTAAATTACGATGGTGTTTACGGTATAAACAATTTAAATCGTTTTTTACAACAAAATAACATTAATCCTGCAATATATTGGCAAGACGGTGAATATAAGATTGGCGATCCGGTTTTGTTTAACGAAACAAAACGTTTGGGTGATTGCATTTATAATAATATGAAGGGAAGAATTGTTGGTATTGAACTGCTAAGCAATAACACTCAAATTCAGTTTGATGTAGAATTGGAAGTTCCTTTGAATCCACTTACTGACAATCAAAATAATTTTACTGTTGTCAACTCAATCAATGGTCATTCTGTTATTCGTTTTACCATTGATCAAGCAACTGACAGTGATCAGGATAATGATAGTGATAGAAGTGTTATTCCGTTTCAAATTGCTTATGCGGTGTCTATTCATAAAGCACAAGGGCTGGAGTATAAATCTGTAAAAGTTGTTATCGCCAGTGAAGTCGGCGAACAAATTACCCACAATATTTTTTATACAGCGATCACAAGGGCTAGAGAGAAATTGAAAATTTATTGGTCTCCAGAATGTGAAAAAGAAATTTTGAGTAAAATGGAAATAAAAGATTGCCGACGTGATTTCTTTTTGCTTCGCCAACAAGCCAGATTGAAAAATTTATAATAATCGGTAAGATTTTGGATGGATATTGGAGATTTGAAAAATGTATTTGGTGAATGATGACGGAACAATCAGTGAAGTTGAGACTACAACATTCCGGGCAATCAACTGGGCTGAAGCAGATGTTGAAGAACTGTTGAGGAAAAATATTGAACTTATTTGTGAAGACGAGGAGTCTTTGCTGATTGTCGGCCAGCAGGTAAGAAATCAGGCCAGAGGGCAAAGTGATTTGACCGCAATAGATAACAACGGCAATTTAGTACTGATAGAAGTTAAACGCGACCGCAACGATATTTGCCACCGTCGGGAAGCCCTGGAATTCCAGGCAATCCGCTACGCCGCTTCATATGCCACAATCAGAACAAAAGACGATTTAGTTGACAAGATTTATGCCAAATATGTGGATAAAAACCGCATTGAATTCATGTATAATGCAGATGTATTGTCGCATGAAATTGCTCAACGGGAATTGAACAAATTTTTTGCGCAAAATGAAATCCGTGATTTCAACCGTATGCAAAGAATTGTTCTGGTTGCATCAGAATTTGATGATCATACTTTGTCTGCTGTCGCGTGGTTGAATCGCCAAGGTGTAAACATCAGCTGCTTGCGCCTTATCCCATATCGTGACGGTACTGCAAATCGCATATTGCTGGACATTAAAAAATTGTTGCCAGTTGCAGAAACTGAAGATTTTCTGATTGATATAATTCCATATGGACAATTAAATCGGACAAACAGAATAAATCAGAATTCTCCTCGCAGAAGTTTGCCCAAAATCAAAAAAATGCTGGAGTGGGGCATTGTTAATGCCGGCGATGAAGTTTATGCAAAAAATGTTTCTGAGCAAAAAGCAATTTTGCAAACTGATGGCAATGTAAAGCCTTGTGGAACTGACAATAAAATTTCTTTGCAAAAATGGCTGAAAGAAATTTATGGTTGGGGTTCCGTTGCAACATATGATTTCACGGTAACCAGTTCAAGCGGAAAAACTCTCGCCGAGTTGCGGGAAGAATTTCTAAATAACCAAGAAACCGCAAACGAATAACATATCTCAATTTTATATAAAAGTGCAGTAATATGAACGGCAATTCAGAAGAAATCATTATTTATTCAACGGCCGACGGCAAGGCGAATATCTCTTTGCTGGCAAAGGACGGCAGTGTCTGGCTCAATCAAAATCAGCTTGCTGAACTTTTTGCCACCTCCAAGGCAAATATATCGACTCATATATCCAACATATTTGAGGATAATGAGTTGCAAGAAAATTCAGTTGTTAAGTTTTATTTAACAACTGCCGCCGACGGCAAAGATTACAATGTGGCTTATTATTCTCTTGATATGATTCTTGCCATAGGTTTCCGGGTGCGGAGCAAGCGTGGTACCCAGTTCCGGCAATGGGCGAACCGCAATCTTGTTGAGTTCATGCGGAAAGGTTTTGTTATTGACGATGAACGCTTAAAAAATCCCGACGGACGCCCGGATTATTTTGATGAATTACTGGAACGCATTCGGGAGATCCGGGCTTCGGAAAAACGCTTTTATCAGAAGGTTCGTGAACTTTTCAGCTTGAGCAGTGATTACGATGCTACTGACAAATCGACCCAGATGTTCTTTGCTGAAACGCAGAATAAGTTGCTCTATGCGGTAACTCATCTTACCGCCGCCGAGATTATCGTTCAGCGTGCCAAAGTTGAACTGCCCAATTTCGGAGCTACCAGTTGGGCGGGTTCAATCGTCCGCAAGGGAGATATTTTCATCGCCAAAAACTTTTTGAGCAAAGATGAAATAGATTCCCTAAACCGTCTGGTTATGATCTTCTTGGAATCGGCTGAACTGCGAATCAAGAACCGCCGTTCCCTCACCATGGATTTCTGGCGGACTAATGTCAATCAGTTATTGGAATTCAACGGTTTCAAGGTATTAAATAATGCCGGTTCAATCAGTAATAATGATATGAAAGTTATCGTCAGTAAACGGTATGACGAATTCAACCGGAGACGCAAAGCTGAAGCAGCCAAGCAGGCAGATTTAGATGATTTGCAGGAGTTGAAACTGCTTGAAGAATCAATTGTTGCCCGGAAAAAAGATTAATGATGGGTATATATTCGTTATGACTGCTGTGCCCAATAACTATTGGTTAGAAGTCGTGCCAGAAAAGCGGTAATGGGGATATATTCGTTATGACAAGTGTGCCCAACGGCTACTGGCTCGAAATCCTGCCTGAAAACCGGTGATGGCTTTGCGGGGAGGGGAAAAACTTTTTTTCACGGGAAAAAAAAGTTTTTCCCCTCCCCACACCCC
>JAZRNP010000040.1:0-10297 GCA_045648225.1 Victivallaceae bacterium
ACCAGTAATCCCTGAATTCATCGGCACAACCGCAGATCAGACGCTGCAGTTCCTTTGTATTATCGCCATACTCTGTCATAAAAATATTCCTGAAAGTAAAATAAAATAAAAGAACTTCAACCGTATAATATACTACGCCGACAAATACTTTGCAAATTCTAACTATTAAAAGATTGCTACTTTTTTATGTTTTTTTTGCATTTTTAAAGCGCAGCAGGCAGAGAGAAGCCTTTTGCGAAGCCCGGGAACACTCTTCGGATCAAATAATGCTGTTGCAGCGCAATGCGGCCAGAACCCGTCCTGCAAGTTCAGGCAGATCTCCGGCCAGCGGTATTCCAGCGGCCGTTTCACCGGCAATTCCGTGAATAAATCCCCCCAATGCGGCAGCTTCAAAAAGCGGCAGATTTCCGGAGGCGAGCAATGCAGCAATGATTCCCGTCAGCACATCACCGCTTCCGGCGGTGGCAAGCGCATGATTTCCGGAGGCGATAACCGTATTCCGTCCGTCCGGGCCGGCAACTATGGAATCCCGTCCTTTCAGCAGGACGACACAATGCAGCCGCAGGGCAAGTTCAATCGCCAGCTCACGGCGGTCACGGCATGGTTTCAAATGGAAAGCCTCGGCCAGCCGTCCGGCTTCGCCGGGATGGGGAGTGATTATAAGATTATTTTTGAACTGCCACTTTTCCGGATTGCGGCTGAACATATTCAATGCATCGGCATCGAGCACCACTTTTCCCGGAAAACTTTTTACTATATCCAACGCTTCGACTGCAATACGACTGCCCCAGCCGCAACCGGCAGCAAGAACATCGCTTAATGAGAAAAAAGGAACTACTTCCCGGGCCAAAGCAGAACCATTGGGGATTTTTTTAACGATTAATTCAGCCGGAGCAGTACGGGAACATTCGCCCTCCGATACCAGACGGACGATTCCGGCTCCGCAACGCAATGCGGCAACCGCACTCAGCACCGGTGCTCCGGGATATTCATCACTGCCGCCCCAGATCAGCACCCTGCCCCGACTGTTTTTGTGACAATCAAATCCGGGAACCGCAGCAGAGGAAACAGCATCCGTATTGGCAAACACTTCAACAGCGGAACACTCTCCTGCTTCAAGTCCGATATCAGCCAGCCGGAGTTTACCGCGAAAACGGCTGCCCTCTGCACTGAACAAACCACTTTTGAGCATTCCGAAACAAATGGTAAGATCAGCATTGATCACCCCATCCGGAGAAACGCTGCCGGAATCGCCATCCATACCGCTGGGCAGATCGAGTGCTACCACCGGACAACGGGAGGAATTTATAACCGCAATAAGCTCAGCAGTCTCCGGGCGCAGTGCGCCTCCATTGAAACCGATTCCGAGGATCCCGTCAACGATCACATCTCCGGGATGAACATCCTGAACTTTGAACTCTGCCGCATCCCGGACTTCCACCGTTTCCGGCAGACCGGTGGCGGCAAAAGCGGCGCATCCGACCAGTTTATTCAAGGGTTTCAGGGCATATACGATCACTTCCCGATGATAACGGGTATGCAAAACAGCAGCAGCAACCAGCGCATCACCGCCATTATTTCCGCCGCCGCAAAAAATCAGAAAGCGCACCGCTTCAGGATAATGAAAATTGATCAGATCGGCAGCCTGCCGTCCGGCATTGAGCATGAGGTCATACTCCGGAATACCGGATTCAACGGCGTGCTGTTCAGCCCGACGCACATCGGAAACAGAATACAAACGGCTCATTTTTTTTCGTCAGATTTATCGTCGGTTTTGCGCAGCAGATTGGAAAGAACCATCAAACCGACCCCACTGCAGATTGCAATATCCGCAACATTGAATACGGGATAATGCCAGATATTCTGCCAATGCACATGAATGAAATCTACCACACATCCCCGGAATGCCCGGTCATAACCGTTTCCAATGATCCCGGCGAGCAGCAGAGCCAGAGCAAAATATCTTTCAGTGAAGCCTTCGCATATTTTCCGGAAAAAGATCAATATCAATATCGCAGCGATCAATGCTATGCTGAACAGCAGCCAGACGTGACCGCTTAAAATACTCCAAGCCGCCCCCTGATTGCGGACGCTGGTAAAATTTAAAATTCCGGGAATAAGTTCTCTCGATTCAAAAAGCTCAAAACTCCGGATGACCCAAAGTTTGGTGAGCACATCCAGCATCAATACCACCAAAGCAACCACTGCCGAAAAAACAATCACCCGTTTTTCGGCAGCAGATTTTTTTTGCAGCCGGTCACTCATCAGCGATTTTTCATCATTTCTTCTTGACGGCTCTTGCATTTGATGCAAAAGATCGCATACGGACGGGCCTGAAGCCGGGGTTCGGCAATCATCTCTCCGCAATCCATGCACTTGCCGTATTCACCGTTGGCGAGCCGCTCCAGAGCATCGTCGATCAAAGAGAGGATATCTCCGTCTTCGCTCAACATCCGGAGAGCCATTTCGCTGCGGGAATTGTCGAAAGAGCTGTCAGCCATATGGGTGGTGACACCGCGTTTTTCGATATTATCCGAACTCAAAGCAGTATCAGCACAATGGCGCATCTGCTCTGTAACTTCGGCGCGCACTTTCATCAGCGCATTGTAATACTCAAGTTCTTTACCTTTAAATTTCATCATCTCACCTGATACATTTTGCGATCATACCGAGAACCGGACGTGGATAACATCGCCGTCCTGAACTACATAATCTTTACCTTCGATGCGCAATTTTCCGGCCAGCTGAGCCTTTGCCCAGGAGCCGCACTCCACCAGATCATCATAGGAAACCGTTTCCATCCGGATGAATCCCCGGCACATATCGGTATGGATTTTGCCGGCAGCTTCCGGAGCCAGTGAACCGCGGGTAACGGTCCAAGCCCGGGATTCCATGGGACCGGCGGTGAAAAATGTAATATAATCCAGCAAACGGTAACCGGTCTGGACAACCCGGTCAAGACCGGATTCTGTAATACCGAGCTCTTCCATAAAAACGGCTGCTTCCTCTTCGGAAAGCGATCCGAGTTCATCTTCCAACTTGGCACACACCGGAACAACTTCCATATTGTGGGCATCGGCGTAATCTTTGAGCCGCTTACCGGCATCACAATTTGTAAAATCCGCAACCTGATCTTCGCCGACATTGGCACAGATGAATGCCGGTTTCACCGTAAGCAAGCCGAAAGTTTCCACCAGAGAACGGATCTTTTTATCTTCCCGGTCATAATTGGGGATCGAACCGTTTTCCAAATCAGCGATCATGGACTTGACCAATTCATACTCCAGCTTGGCATCTGCATCATTGGAACGGGCAAGTTTATGAGCCTTATCGCGGCGTTTTTCCAGCATTTCCAGATCGGCAAGCATCAGTTCGGTTCCGATGGTTTCAAGATCATCCACCGGATCGACCCGACCGGAAACATGAACCACATTGGAATCCCCGAACAACCGCACAACATGAGCAACCGCATCCACATTGCGGACATGACCGAGGAACTGATTTCCCAATCCTTCACCCTGACTGGCACCACGCACCAAACCGGCGATGTCGATAAACTTCAAAGTAGACGGAACGATCCGTCCGGACTTTTCCAAATCGGCGAGCACTGCCAACCGGGGATCCGGAACCTTGGCAATACCGGCATTAGGTTCGATCGTACAGAAAGGGAAGTTTGCCGCTTCTGCACCACCGTGACTCAAGGCGTTGAACAATGTTGATTTGCCCACATTGGGCAATCCGACAAAACCACATGAAAAACTCACTGCTTCACCAAACGATAGAGATTAAATCACATTCCGCTTAAAAAGAGATGCCGGAACTGCATTATCGCGCTCCGGCACCAACATTTAAATCAGACAATTACAAATTGGGATTGACGATAGCCTGATCCTGATAGACAAAGTTGTTCCAATCGCTGCCGACCGGGATCACCCACGCCGGACGCATGATCGGTCCATAACCCCAACCGGCATCATCCGGATAGTTCGGGCAATCCGGAAGCGGGATCGGGAAGGTGATAATATCAGTGACACCGACCGCCAGCCGGGCGACAACATAGCAGACACCTTTGAGCGTACCTTTGGTGATACCGGCGATACCGCCCTCTTCCCGGGTAACGGCGGTCCACTGCATCGGCAGTTCAAAAACGCCGAAAGCAACGTTGGCGATACCACGGCCGAGTTTTTCAACCGGACGCATGATCCACTGCGGTTCGTTACTTTCCGCAGCAGAAGCGGTATTGACACAAACAATACCAGAGAAAGCGATCAGGGCGATCAGACAAATTTTACCGAATTTCATCTTTTTTACTCCGTTCTATTTTATAATATTAAAGTAAATATATATCACTATCAATGCATTGAATATAGTCTTTCAAAGTCAAAATTTCAAGACCATAGACAATTTTATCTGCAAAAAATTTTAAAAGTTGTTCACTTCCCTGCTGATTCAGCCTGTTTATCCTTGCCGAAACGGCTTTCCGTGCCATTGAGCAGACGTTTGATATTGCTGTGATGCCGGGCAATGGCAAGCACGGCAATGATCGTCAGAAACACCAGCGTCCACGGAGCCCGGGCCACCGGACTGCCGATGCTGCAAAGCTTGAATACCCAGGCCGTCACCGGCAGCACCGCAGCTGCACAAATGCTGGCAAGAGAGACATAACGGAAAACAAAAAACACCACCGTCCAAACCGCAAACGCAACCAAAAGCGGCAACGGAGCCAGAGCCATAATCGCTCCGGCAGCAGTGCTGACCCCCTTACCGCCTTTGAATGACAAAAAGACCGGGAAAATGTGACCGAGAATCGCCGCAAACATCACGGCGATAACCAACCATGCCGACTGGCAATTCATTGCCGCAGTGACATACTGTGCAGCCAGCACCGGCAGTCCGCCTTTGAGAAAATCCAGAATAAAACAGATTTTTCCGGGCAGCCGCCCGACCGTTCTGGTAACATTGGTCGCTCCGATATTCCTGGAACCGACGGTACGGACATCCACTCCGTAAAAACGCCCGATAATAAATCCCCAGGGGATACTACCCAATGCGTAAGCACCGATGATCATGAATCCGGCGACAACTGCGTTACTCATAAAATTTTCTCCATTCTGCTCTTGAAACTCCGCGATTATCGGAGTATTTTATTTTTCTATCACAACGGCAGGTTCTGTAAAACAAAACTTACCGATATATAATATGCCCCGTTTTTTATGAAATGTCAATGCTATGAATAAAAATTTTGCAAGATTACTCATCGGTTCCGGTGAAAATTCTCCGGAAATACGTTATCTGACCGGGATTTCCACTCCGGATGACTTCATCTGTTTTGAATATTCCGGCACGGTTACCGCCCTGATGTCCAAATTGGAGATCTCCCGGGCCCGGGAATCAGCCAAACCGCAAGTAGCCGTTCTTCTGGAAAGCGACTACGGCTCGACGCGTTCCGGCATCATCACCAAAATCGCCGAAACACTTCAACTGGACGGTTTTGAAGTACCGCCGCAATTCCCGCTGGGACTGGCCGACAAACTGCGCAGTCAAAACCTGATCCTGAAAGTTTCCGAAGCCGACTTCTGCCCCGGCAGAATCAGCAAGTCTGCAGATGAGGTAAAATTGATCACCGCCAGTCAGCGTGCCGGAGAAGCCGGTTTCAGCCGGGCGGTGGAAGTTCTGCAGAACTCCTCGGTGGACAATTCCGGAAAAATCATCTGGCAAAATGTTCCGCTCACCAGCGAAATCCTCCGGGCGGAAATCGACTGCGCCATTTTGAAGCACGGTTCGCTGCCCACCGGAACCATCTGTGCCGGAGGTAAACAATCAGCACAGCCGCACAATGCCGGGAGCGGACTCCTTTATGCAAACACTCCCATCGTTATGGACATTTTCCCTCGCAATCCGGAGAGCGGCTACTGGGGAGATCTTACCAGAACCGTAGTCAAAGGCAAAGCTCCGGCAATCGTCAGGAATGCTTACAATGCGGTCAAAGCGGCCCGGGATCAGGTCAAAGCCGAAATTGCGATCGGCAAATCCGGCAGCGAACTCCATGCCCTTGCAGAAAAGATTCTCGATAAGCACCATTTTTTCACCGGGATTTCCGATGGAGAACCGTTCGGATTTTTTCACGGACTCGGACATGGTGTGGGATTGGAAATCCACGAAGCTCCCCGAATCTCGCCGCGCAGCGAGGCAATTCTCTCCGGGGGAGAACTCTTTACTGTGGAACCCGGAGTCTACTATCCTGAGTGGGGCGGCATCCGTCTGGAAGACTTGATCTATCTCGCTCCGTCAGGCGAAGTCCAATGCCTCACCTGCGCCCCGGATTTCCTTGAAATCGATTAAATCGAACTGGTGCAGCCGTCCATAACAACTGTTATCTTAAGATACCATTCGCCGACATGAAAACCAACAAACTCCTAGAGATGCTTGATTCTACCGGCGGATGGATCGTGAGGCAAGGTTATGGGTAAATCAAGGCGAAACTGAAGGACCCGTCTTCGCTAAAGCTACGCCGTGGCAAGGTTGACTTTTTTGAAGAAGCTTGTCGCGGCGTAGTGCAACGAAGCCGGAAGTCCGCAGATTTGCCCGTAAGATTGTCCACGAGGCGCCGCCGACCGTTTGATTTTTACAAAAAATCAACTTTTGACCAGATCAGCGAATTCCGCATCGATCAGTCCGGCCAGAGCCTCCGGCGCAATGGCGATATTCAGACCGACCTGACCTCCGGAGACGCAAATGGTCTCAAAGAGGATCGCAGTTTCATCGATAAAGGTCGGGAAACTCTTTTTCATGCCCACGGGCGAACAGCCCCCGTGAATATAACCGGTCAGACCGAGCAGCTGTTTGACCGGGATCAATTCAATACTTTTTTTACCGGTCAGTTTTGCGGCTTTTTTCAAATCCAGTTCACAATTTGCCGGAATCACAAAGACAAAATGTTCATGCTTAGGATCTTCGGTAACCAGGGTCTTAAAAGTCTCCTCCGGAGAACGTCCGATCTTACGGGCAACCGATACTGCATCGATCATTCCGTCAACTGTTTCGTATTCAAAAGCTTCAAATTTAATTGCGGCACTTTCTATGATCCGCAATGCGTTGGTTTTCACCGCCATAATATTTCCATCTCCATTTGATTTGCCTTTAATGTATACCAAAAAGTTATTTTTTCAAGCTTTTTTTTATCGAAATCCATTGTCACATCTGATTTTGCAATAAATTTTTAAATAAAATCAACAATTTTTTGATTCAGGTATTGACTTTTACAAAATTTGAAGTATACTTTATTTAAAGTCATCGCTGTGGGGTGGGTTAAAGTTCGTTCCGGATGTTATGTAAATACCGGTAAACCCTGTAGTTGACTGCAATTGCGCAGCCGTAGAAGCCGCAGAAAAACAGAAAGGATAAAATAAGGTAATGAATATTTATGTAGGCAATTTGCCGTTCAGTACCAGTCAGGAAGAATTGCGCAGCATTTTTGCCGCATTCGGAGAAGTCTCAGCCGCCCGTATTGTAAGTGACCGCGAGACCGGCCGCCCCAAAGGTTTCGGTTTTGTCGATATGCCCAATGATGAAGAGGCAAAAAATGCCATCGAAGCCCTTAACGGCAATGATATCGGTGGCCGCAAAGCGGTTGTTAATGAAGCCCGTCCCCGGGAACCCCGCCGCTGATAAACAAGAAATGCGAAAGACCGTTGCAAACAATTTGCAACGGTCTTTTTTTGCATCTGAATCAGAGAGTTGCGAAGCTCTCCTCCAGTCAGAACAACCAAAGATGGTTTATTTTTTTGCCGGAACAGCTTTCGCTGCCGGTTTGGCAGGAGCTTTTTTTCCGGCAGCTTTAACTGCAGGCTTGGCGGCTTTTTTATTGCGATTGCCGCCGCCGCGGGTGCCGATGCAGAAGCTTTGTACCGGCAGCAGATGATCATAAGCAAAGGCCTGATTGAATATATCTGCCGGGATAACCTCTTTGCGAACAGTTCTTCCATTGATCTCAGCTTCTGCATAGATTTTGATATTCTTCGGCGTTAAACTTCGTTCCGGATTGCGAACCCGGAGTTGGAACTCCCTGGCATCCTTTTTGACCGTCTGCGGCTGAACGACATAACGACGATCTCCGGTAATTCTGATCTCTCCGGCGAAACCGCCGGTCCGTTCAACCATCGCCTTGACTGAACCACTGCCATAGGGATACAAATTGCACATTGAACGCACCGTATAAACATTGAAATCCGGTTCATTTCTGCCCAATTTCAAACGGTAACGGTAATCTTTGCCGCCGGCATTGTTCAGTTCGGAGACCACGATTTTGTAAACACCGTCAGAAGGCAGTTTACAGGTGATTTCCGGATCGATCTGCTGAAGATTTTCACCGACATTGATCGTTTTTGCACTGTCATCGGACTGAGCAAGCACCTTGCCGTCCGGGGCATACAATGTCAGCACAGCATCCAACGGAGAACCATCTTTTCTGCCGGCGATTTCAGCATGAAAATTCATCTCTTTGCCGCCTTTGAAACGATAGGTGTCCTTTTCGCCCGGCTTGTCAATCGCACCGTAAACGACCAGCGGACGGCCGATAAACAACCGGCGGCCCCGGGCTTCCGGTTCCGAAAGCTCATCGCAATCGGTCAGAGAAACCGCATTGAACTGATATCGTTTGTTTCCTTTATCCAGTGCGACCCGGTAGACAAAATCCTGCCGTCCACGGTAGAGGTTATCCCGGATTTTCAACAGATAGTCACCGGCTTTACCGCTTTTGAAACGCATGACCGGGTCCGGCTGAAAATATTCATCGTCGGCAAAAGAAAGCGGTTTTCCGTCCGGATCAATGATCTCCAGCACCGGCTGAAAATGTCCGGGCACTGCGTCGCCGATGAAAGGCTGGAAACGGCGGCCGGTCAGGGTAAAGGTATAATCGGTCTCTTTATCCAGTTTTACGATGAAACTGTCGGTTTCACCCGGCATGATCTGACCGTTGACCACTGCCGGAACTGATTTGACCGTGGGGGTATCCGGACGGGGATGATGCGGAGCGGTGTAAGGCGGCTCCTGATAATGGTCGCATTTGTCAACAAAAAAGAGTTTCGGAGCCGAAACACCGCGACGGCCGTAAATACGCAATTCACGCACCCCGGGTTCAGCATTTGCATCGGCTTCCACATCAATAATAACCATCTGGCGGAGCGACGGAGTCTGCTGAAGCGGATTACGCCGCACGTGCAGATTGCGAATAACCAGCATCAGTTCCAGCGGTTCAAGCTGATCGAGCTTCATCCACCAGTCACACTTACGCCATCCCTCCAATTTTTCCGGAGCGGGGAACGGGGGTTTTTCTTTATTTCCTTTTTCGATACCGGCGATCCATTTGTAGAGCCAACTCCGCTGACTGCCTTCCGGCAGCGGGAAGCCGGGAACGACTACCGCCCGTTTGACCCGTACACCCTTCCCGGAAACAACTCCGCCGACGGTACCACTCAGATTCTGACCGCCAACGAGCACTCGAACCGTGGTCCCGGCTTTGACTCCGGCCGGATAAAGGTATCCGGCGTAAGGAGTTGCCAACGCTGAAAAAGCCAGACTGGCAACTGCTGCTGTCAGTAAATATTTTTTCATCACACATTCTCCTTGTAAATCTCACGCAATCTGCCCAATTTGGACTGCGGCGGAAGCACGGTGGTATCCAAACCGATAGGATTGGCCAACGGCCCATCCGGATCGATACCGCACAACTCATAAATACTGCCCAGCATATCCTGCGGAGTAACCGGCCGGGAGACGACCTTACTGGCAGTCTCATCGGAAACGCCGACCACCTTGCCTCCGGCGAATCCGCCGCCGGCAACGAGAGAAGTGAAGCATTTTGCATAGTGGTTGCGTCCGCCGTTCCAGGGGGCTTCCCAGTCTACTTTCGGGGTACGTCCGAATTCGCCGGTCCACCAGACGATCGTGGAATCCAGCAATCCTTTGTCACTCAAGTCACTGATAAGTGCGGAAAGGGCTTTGTCCATTTCGGCAGCCTTGTTTTTCATGATCTCGAAGTGGCGTTTGTGAGTATCCCAACCCTGAGCATTGATGGTGATATAGGGAACTCCGGATTCCACCAGACGCCGGGCCGTCAGACAGGATTGACCGAAGGTCGTTCTGCCGTAGCGGTCACGGGTGGCATTGCTTTCCAGAGAAAGATCGAAAACTTTGGCTCCATCGCCTTCGATGATCCGTCGGGCATCCCGCCCGGCTCCGTCGAATTCCCGCATGGCAACCACCCCCTGCGGGGTCTCCATGGTAAAGGTGTCGAGTT
>JAZRNP010000041.1:0-13157 GCA_045648225.1 Victivallaceae bacterium
GGGATCAGCCGGTCTGCCGCCCAGTCGCCGCCGCCGATGACATTTCCGGCGCGGGCACTGGCGACCAGTGTATTGCCCGAAGCAAAAAAACTGCGCTGATAGCAGCTGACCAGCAGTTCCGCACATCCTTTGGAGGCACTGTAAGGATCAAATCCGCCCATCGGATCTGTTTCGACACAGGGAATACCATCCTCCCGGTTTTCATAACACTTGTCACTGGTGATAATGACCGCACTGCGGCACTCCGGAACGTGGCGCAAAGCCTCAAGCAGATTCAGAGTTCCAATAACGTTGGTATCAAAGGTGGCGGCACTTTCGGCATAACTCAACCGTACCAGCGGCTGCGCCGCCAGATGAAAAACGATCTCCGGACGGAATCCGGTTACGATATCGTAAATTTTTTCCCGATCCCGGATATCGCAGAAACAGCTCTTCCAGGAGCGTTCCGGCAGCAGAGAAAAATGGGAATTCCCCTCCGGCGGCGGCATGGCAACCCCCAGCACCTCCGCACCGAGCGTCGTCAGCCAATATGCCAGAAAGGAACCTTTGAATCCGGTATCACCGGTCACCAACACCCGTTTCCGGGAATAAATACCGCCGAACAGCATAATCCAGTGTCACTTCCAATATTTGCACCACGGGGCATCGCCGGAATTCCACAACTCATTGAGCATGGAATACTCTCTGGGATTATCCATGCACTGCCAGAATCCCTCGTGACGATAGGCTTGCATTTCACCGTCTGCGGCGATCGCCGCCATGGGAGCTGCTTCAAAGAAGCAATCCTGCTTGTCCTCAAGATAACGGCGGACAATCTCCCGGTCAACGACCATAAAACCGCCATTGATATATCCGGGGCGGCGCAGGGGTTTTTCAGCGAAGTGCAAAACCTGATCTCCGTCCAGAGCCAATTCTCCGAAGCGTCCCTCCGGATGAACTGCACTGATCGTCAGCAATTTGCCGCCTTTCCGGTGAGTTTCATAGAGCCCGGAAATATCGATATCGGCCACACCGTCACCGTAAGTGAGAAAGAATTCCCGGTCTTCCGGTTTCAGATAACGGGAAGCCCGCAAAACCCGTCCGCCGGTCATCGTATCCTCACCGGTTCCGGCGAGCGTGACCTGCCAATCCGCTTCATCGTCCGCTCCGTGAAATGTCACCTGCGGCTGATTGCCAAGCGTAAGCGTGATATCCGTGGTACGGGCACGGTAATTAAGAAAGAAATCGACAAATTCCTCCCGCTTGTACCCCAGGCAGAGAATAAAACGACGGCATCCGAAAGCGGCGTAACTTTTCATAATATGCCAGACGATGGGCAGTCCGCCAATGGGAACCATCGGTTTGGGCAACAATTCCGTAACTTCCCGCAACCGGCTGCCGCGTCCGCCGCACAGAATCATCACCGGCGGCATTTCGAGGAGATCGTTTTTCATAAAAACCTCTTGATGTCAAAATTATTATATACCGGAGAAAATATAGCACCCCGGAGAATGGATGTCAAGTTAATTCAACGGCATACAGCTGCAACAAAACGCATTTTTCCGAATTGGTCGGCAAAAACAGAAATATCTTCAAAACCGCACTCCTGCAGTTTCGTCCGGGCCCGGTCAGTCTGATGCGGAGACATTTCCAATACCAGCACCGCATTCTTTTTCATATTGGCCGCAGCGGTGGAGATCAACCGGTCAATGAGAGCCATTCCCTCATCCGGAGCAGTCAGTGCCAGTTGCGGTTCATATTCCCGGACCTCCGGAGCCAGAGTTTCATATTCGTCAAAAGTGACATACGGTAAATTGGCGGCAATCAGGTCAAACTGTTCACCCTCCAGTGCCGAAAGCAGATCGCTTTCCAGAAAAGTCATCCGGGAGTCCACCCCCAGACGGCAGGCATTTTTTTCAGCGACCAGCAGAGCTTCCGGACTTTTATCCAGTGCAGTCACCCGGATATCCGAACGGCTCCAGGCGGCAAGGATGGCAATGGCACCGGAACCGCATCCGACATCCAGCATCCGCCCTCCCTCAGGAAGATGTTCAAGCGCATACCGGACCAGAATTTCTGTTTCACAACGGGGGATCAACACCGCCGGAGTCACCTCAAGTTCAATTTCTCCGAATGGAGCGGTCCCCAGAAGATACTGCAGCGGTTCATGCTGACAGCGTCGGGCACACAATGAACGGATCAAAACGACCTGCTCCACAGGGACTTCTCCCGGAGAATACAATCCGGACGCAGGAAGATTGAGAGTTTCCAGCACCAGCCAGCGGGCTTCGTTGCTGAAATTCTCAATTCCGGCCGCATTCAGAGCAGCGGCAGACTCCTGATAAAGTTCAAGGTAATTCATAATCCTAAAATTTACTCTGCCAACAGCTGCTTTTCAAGCAATTTTTGACAAAATAAGTTGAAAAAAGATAAATCCGGCTGTATAGTACCCGAAATACAATATACAACACCCAGAAAAGGAGTTCGATCATGATCTACCCAGAATACCCGGATGTGGATTTCATCATCCGTTTGAGCGTTGCCGGATTACTTGGAGCCTGCATCGGTATTGAACGTGAACTGCGTGCCAAAGAAGCCGGTATCCGCACCCACTTCCTCGTCGCACTGGGCAGTGCATTGATGATGATCGTTTCCCAGCACGGTTTTGGTGATCTCATGCCGGTGATCGGTTACGGCAGATTTGACCCCAGCCGGGTAGCGGCGCAAATTGTCAGCGGCATCGGATTTCTGGGTGCCGGTATTATTATTTTCCGCAAAGAAACGGTTCAGGGACTGACCACAGCGGCCGGACTGTGGGTCGCAGCAGGTATCGGTATGGCCGTCGGCGGTGGAATGTTCGTGCTGGGGCTTTCAGCAACGGTGCTGGCCCTGATCTGTTTTGAATTGGTGCGGCTGAGTTCGAACCGTCTGGGACTTATCACCCGGAGTGTTCATGTGACATTCACCACCAAAAATGAAAATTCTCTGGAAAAAAGCATCGGCATTTTGCGGGAAAAGGGTTTTCTGCCGGGAAATTATTCTTTCCGCAAAGACAGCGACGGAAATCTCCGGGTCAATATGGTGATCCGCTATCGGGCCCGGCGTCATGATTCAGCATTTGTGCTGCACCGTCTGGAAAAAATTTCCGGAATAAAACTGGAAAAATTCGAGTAATTTCAAAATGTACAAAAACGTATTGCGGCAAATATTTTTACGCGACGGCGACAATGGAACGGTTCCATTTGACCCGGAAACTCTGCAGACCCGGATCGCAGTGGCGTTTGAGAGTGCCGGGCTTCCGGAAGAGAGCTTTATCGCCGGAGACATCGTTCTGGCACTGGAATACACTCTGCGCCGGGCGGTTCGTACGGAATTGATCTTCAGCGCAGGCGAGATCGATGCCGCTGTGATCAGAATACTGGAAAGTGCCGGTTTTGCTCCGGTCGCTGCGGTTTACCGCAACTCGGCAGCAGGAGAACAGCTGGTCGAACTCTCCACTACAGCAGAGATATTGCAGCAATTTTTAAGTTCACATCTGGGCTGTTCTCCAGAACGTCTGGAAAAGATCGCCCGCAAGTGCGCCGAAGCTCTCAAAACACTGCAGATTGAAACCGCTTCGCTGCATCTGATCCTTGAACTTGCCCGCCATTATGAACGGGAAACTGCAGAAGCTGACCTGCGGAACCATCCGGTACCGGCAATCAAAAACAGTGTACTGACCCGTCAGGAGATCGCCGGACTGCTCCCGGATCCGGCGGCAGAGCTGCTCAAGTACGGAGTATTGCAAATCGATCCGGTATCCCCGATTTTTCCGGGTATCCGCTTTTTCTTTTCCATGGAAAAATTCTCCGGAATGTACAATTTGAGCGTCCCGGCAACCGAACTTGAAATATACCCTGCCCTCTATGATGTCGCCGGGATACTGGAAAGTGCCCGGGCCGCCATCGAAAGCAAACTCGCACTTCCGGAACCGCCGCCCTGTCTGATGACGATCCCGGATATGTTTGACTTTCTCCACCGGGTGATGGGCTGTTCCAAACCTGACACCATGGCAGTTGAACTGGCAGGCATCCTCACCTCCGGATTCAAATCAGAACTTTATCAACTTTCCTTTGATTGACCGCCGGAAAAAATTCAGTTTTTTTGTCAAAGAAAATGTTGAAAAGCGACAGAATCGGAGTTATATTTGATTTAAGTAAAAAGAGTTTATATATAATATAACATACAGGAGAAAAGTTAAGATGAAATTTACGGTAAGCCGCGAAAAATTCCAGAAAGCACTTCAGCGGGTCGGGAGCATCATCGGTTCCCACTCCATGCTTCCTTTGCTCAGCAATGTCCTCATCCAGGCGGAAGATGGCAAACTCAAACTTTGCACCACCGATCTGGAACTGCGTCTGGCCACCGAAGTGGAGGCTGATATCGCCGAATCCGGTATCACTACTCTGCCGGCCCGCAAACTCACCCAGCTGATCGGCAGTTTCACCGCTCCCGAAGTCACCTTTGACATCGATGAGCAGGAACACGCCAAGATCTGCTGCGGCACGGCAAAATTCACCCTGCTCGGACTGCCGGCGGCCGACTTCCCCGAAGCTGCCGAATTTGAAACTGTCCGTGAAACCAAATTCAAGCAGAATCAGTTCAAACGGATGATCGGTTCCATCTCTTATGCCGTCAGCGCAGATGATTCCCGCAAAGTCCTGACCGGTATTCTGGTCAGCATGAAAGATGAAAAAGTCACCCTCGTCGCTACCGACGGCAAACGTATGGCGATGCAGGAAAGTGTCGCAGAAAATCTCACCGCCGAAGGCGATGCCATCGTGCCGCTCAAGGCGATGTCCGAACTCCGCCGCCTGCTGGAAGGCGAAAGCGAACTCACGGTCAAATTCGGTGAAAAACTCTGCTGTTTCAGCGCAGAAGGTTTCACCCTCACCTCCAAGCTTATTGAAGGCAGCTTCCCCAACTACCGTGCCGTCGTTCCCGCCCAGTTCAAGCAGGAGGTCGAGATCCCGGTTCAGCTGCTCCGCAGCAAGATTGAAACTGTCGCCCTGATGCTTTCCGTGGCGACCGGCTTCATCATCCTCCGTTTTGAGAACAATCAGCTGCATCTGCAGGGTTCCAGTGCGGAAGTCGGTGAAGGTACCGACCTGATCGAAGTCGCCTACGAAGGTGAAACCTTTGAAGTTTCCTTCAACCCGGTTTTCCTCTCCGACCCGCTCCGCAACACCGATGCGGAAATGGTCAAGATCAAACTGAACGACCCGCTGGCTCCGGTCGCCATCGAAGCCGGAGAAGGTTTCGTCTACATCATCATGCCGCTGCGCAAAAAGTAAGCTGAAGTGGTCATAGAGAAACTCGAACTCGCCAATTTCCGCAACTTTGTCAGCCGGGAATTGGCGTTTTCGCATAATAAAATCATTTTCCATGGTCCGAATGGAGCCGGAAAGACCAATGCGCTGGAAAGCATCGCATTTTTAAGTCTGCTGCGCTCATTCCGCAATGCTCCGCCCCGGGAGCTGATCCGTTTGGGCAGCAAAAGTTTTACGCTGGCCGCTGATATCAAAACCGCTCACGGCCGGGAACGTCTGACGGTCAGGGAAAATATCTCCGGACAACGGGAATTATTTATCGGCCGGGCTCCGGTGCGCAAATCCAGCGACTTCATCCGGGAGTTTCACTGTGTGGTTTTTTCTCCGGAAGACCGGATGATCACCGGCGGCAGTTCCGGATGCCGGAGAAAATTTTTCGACATTCTGATCTCCACGATCGAACCGGAATATCTGCAGCGACTCTCCCGTTACTCACGGGCATTGCTGCAGCGGAACCGGGCCCTCAAACAAAAACCGCAGCTGGCCAATCTGTTCAATGGCGAACTTGCCGAGCACGCTCCGCTGATAGCTGACCGGCGACGCTTCTACGCTGCAGAAATAGCGAGTGCCGTCAATTCGCTGCTGGGTGATCGGGAAAAAATTGAACTGATTTACCGTACCGACACGCCGGAGACTCCGGAGGATTTCCTTAAATTGCTCTCCTCCAGGCAGCAATCAGAACTCCGCCGGGCCTGTACTCTGACCGGTGTACAGCTGGATGAATTTGAAATAATTTTCAACGGCAAACCGCTGCGGAACTTCGGCTCAACCGGACAATTACGATTGATCTCACTGCTGATGAAGCTTGCGCAGTTCCAGATGTTCCGTACCGGAACCCCTGCCCCGGTAGCCGTGTTGGCCGATGACATAACCGGAGAACTTGACGAACGCAATCTGGAATTGTTTCTGGAAACAATTTCCTGCGCTGATCAGAGCTTTTTCACCTTTGCCGCCAATATCCCGAACGCATTAAAGGATTCCGAGATCATCAGCTTCTGAAGTGCTCAATCAAGAGGAGCTCTTCTGCTGTCGCCGAGCATTCCTACAATATGATCTGCAAGCTGTTCACAACGGCGGAAATTGTCACTGCGGAAACCGGCTTCAAAAACCGACTGCCGGAGTTCGTCAAGATTTTCCGGAACCGCAAGCACCAGTTTCAACGCACGGTTCAAGTTGCGCTGCCGGAAAGGCCGGGGCAGAACAACACTGCCGGCATCATCGACATAATTGGCATATCCGCAATTTCCGGAACATAAAACCGGAGTTCCGCAACACAACGCTTCCAGCAAAACGACACCGGCAGCTTCACTGCGGGCCGGATGGATCAGCAAATCTGCAGCCGCAAGCAGATGCGGCACATCATGACGGGGACCTAAAAACACCACCCGGTCATCCACGCCGCACCGTTTCGCCAGATTACGGAAATAAGTTTCATCATTGCTGCCGACAATAAACAGTCTGGTTTCCGATGATATCCGGTCCGGCAGCGATGCCAATGCGGCGATTGCCCGGTCGGCACCTTTGGCATAAAAGGCGGAACCGATCATAAACAACGCTTTTTCATCTTTACCGATTCCCAATTCCTGCCGGGTGACCTCCCGCCGCTCCTCCCGGAACTTCAGGGCATCGCAAAAGATATCATCGATTCCCGGAGGCAGCAATTTAAAACGGGATTCGGCAGTGGAATAGATTGACTGGTAGAAACGTTTCTGAGCTTCTCCCTGACAAAAGATCAGAGCATCGGAACCGTTGCCGAAAACCTGCCGTTCCATCTGAGAGTATATCCGCCAGCGGGAAGAGAACATCCGACGCCACCACGGAGTTTTGTAATCACTCCGGGCAAAGGGCAGATCATCGACAAAGTAGCAGTCCGCAGAAGCCACTTTGTTGAAGCTCAAATGGAGATCGAAGTCCCGCTTTTTCAGAACCCGGGACAATGTCAGATCAAATTTACGTGCCCGCCGGGCACTGGTGGAACCGGACAAACGCAAACGGCGCACCGTTACATTTTCCGGGATTTCGGGAGCTTCCCAGGACATACAAAAGATAGTCACATCCACATTACGGCTCCGGAGAGCCATAACCGTATTCATCATATCCCTCTGCAGTCCGCCGTGGGGGAAGTAACGATAAATAGAAACGGCAACTTTACCGGCACACCCCGGAGGGCGACCGTCACCGCCGTCAATATTTTCTGCGTCCATACTTTACTTATTAAATCCCTTGGTTGTTAAAAAACAATGTTCAGGATTTAATATACACCGGATCGTACTGTTTTTCAAGTTGCTGAAGTGTCAGCGAACACCATTTGCCTTATCTGGTGGAGGATTCGGAAGAATAATTCTGCAGGAAATATTGATATGCCGGTTTTACCTTTGCATATTCATTACGGTTGATGAACTCTTCGCAAAGGTAAAGCCATGCCACCGGAGCTCCATAAACACGTTCAATAAAGAATTTCGTCAGCGCAGAATCCGGAAATGTTTCATAGCAAAACACATAAACATTGCCGAGGAAACCGTTTTTTACCTCTTTATTGAAATTTACCCCTTTGGTAAGAGAGCCTTCATAACCGCTGTTCCAGGGATTCATCGTTCCGAAACTTGCGGTTACGACTCCCCAGACCAGAGCGATTCCGAACAGCAATGTGCAGATGTTCTTTTTCCTCTGAGCCTGAAAGGAAAGAAAAATATACAGCAGCAGCACCGGGGCAAAAGGAACCAGAAAACGGTATCCGTAACAAAAACCGCCATAATCACTCGTGACGGCAATAAAAATCAATGCTGCAAACAGGGTACTGCCCAAGATGTACGCACACACCCGGTTTCTGCCGGGAAATTTCCGGCACAGCACCGGAAACAGAAACAGACACGCCGGCATATACAGAAAAAATCCTTCAAACCCGAAAAGGACATTCCATGCGTAATACAGATAGTTTTTATTTGCCATATCCGGTTTATGAGTCAACAGATACAACGGCAGGGGTGAACCGTACGAAATCCAGTTCAAAAGCCCTTCCAGCGCGATGAGAGCCAATACTCCGCAGGAGAATAAAATCCCCCGCCTGATCCGCAAATTCCAACTTGCCGCATCAGCCATGACCACAAAGAAAAATGTACCGACCGCAAATGCCCCGCCGGCAACGAACTCGCAATTGAAGATCAGACCGACAATAACACCGCTTAACAACAGATCTTTCACCGGATATTGATTCTTTTCCATTTTATCCATTTGCAGAACAAGCCAGAGCAGCAGTGCCGCCGTCGGCACATGGTTGCCGATGGTCACGGAATAAGAAAATACCAGAGTGGATATCACCGATAAAACTGCCGCACCGATCCGATATTTCAGCGAAGATGAATTCCCTATATACCGGTTCAATATGCAGTAAAAAAGCCATCCGCAAGCGCAGCCGATCAGAAAATATGGCAGATAAAGCAGATAAAGCACTAAACTGCGGTGTGTTTCAAAGGTGAATCCGAACACCTTCGATAAAATAAAATATTCTCCCATTGACAAAAATGTCAGCAGCGGCGGCTTATCTCCATAATATTTGCCGTTGAGCAACGCTTTGTCCGGAGTTTTGAATATACTGTGCGTAACATCAAAGGTTCCATTGTCCACCACTGACTGAATGACCGCCAGCCGGGATGTTTCATTACCGGCTTGTGTGCAATTTGTCTTGACCAGAAGCAGCGAAGATATCATAATGGCTGCGGCAAGAAAAAAATATATAAATAATCTGTTTCGATTCATAATTCCCCTCCGAGAGTTCGTTTTAATATAGTTGCCGGGAACTTATTTTGCAAACATGGTTTGTATTTTTTCAAATATTGAATTATATTATTACCCAATGGAGTAACTGTAATCATGAAAAAAACAACCGTCGTGCTTCCGACTTTCAACGAAGCGGAAAATATTGCCGGAATGATCCGGAACATTCTTAACTTGAATATTCCGGATTTGAATATTATTGTCGCAGACGACGACTCCCGGGACGGTACTCAGCAGCAAGTTCTGGAAAATTTTGCCGGAAATGACCAGGTCCGCCTTTACAATCATCCGCCGCCGCACGGTTTGAGCCCGAGCGTGGTCGATGCCTTTGATTTGTGCGACTCCGATTTGCTCTGCTGCATGGATGCCGACGGGCAGCACCGGGTGGAGGATCTGCCGGGATTGCTGGATGAATTCAATGATCCGCAGGTCGATATGATCATCGGATCACGCTATATCAAAGATGGCGGCTTCACCGAAAAATGGAGATTCGACCGTCTGTTGACCAGCCGTACAGCGACCTGTCTGGCGCACATTTTTCTACAGGTACCGGTGCAGGATCCGATGTCGGGATTTTTCGTTATCCGGCGTGCGGCTTATGAAAAGATCCGCCCTTATCTGAATCCCTCCGGATTCAAGATTGCGCTGGAGCTGGCATGGCTTCTCACGCTTTCCGGAACCGGCAGAGTTTCAGAACATCCAATAGTTTTTGCGATGCGCAAACATGGTGAGAGCAAACTTTCCAGCCTGGTGATCTTACAATATTTGAAGATGCTTTTCTCCTGCCTCGGCAAACGACGCTCCATCAAACGTGCCATGCACAAATAAAAAAGCCGGCCGGGACAACAACTCCTGACCGGTATTTTTTATCTGCCTGCTTGAAGCACTCCGGATTATTTCACCTTTTTGATAACGACCCGGGTATTCTGAGGAAGCTGATCGTTGGCACCGACAGTATAGACGGCGGTTTTATCCGGCTGCAGGATGTAACGCTGAACATTGCTGCCTTCGACATTGGAGATGACCAGCGCACCGTTATCGACTTTCCAGCGGCCCTCCAGAATGGCGGCCTTGTCATTTTTTGCATAGTGAAAACGCATCACTCCTTTAGCGCAGAGTTCCAGCTGCGGCTGCGGGGCAACCGGCAATGCTTCAAGCTTGCCATTCTGCTCAACAAAGAACTCCCACTTGCCCAAAAACGGACATTTTTTATTTTTGGCGCAAGGCATAGTGCACTTGGCCTGTTTCGGGCATTTTTTATTTGCCGCAGGACAACTGCCGGTACAGCATCCGGTCAGAGCCAGCACTGCAGTTACAACCGTCAACACCATCATAAACTTTTTCATCTGAATACCTCCATTGCTTGAAAGCGGCACCATCCGCCGCCGACACACCTAATATAAACCGCTATATTTTTAAATTCAAGCCTGACTTGTAAAAATATCCTTTTGATACTATATTATGCGGCAACACTCAACTACAGGTATCACATGAATTCACTGATTTCGGCAATCGTTATTTTCACAACCCATATGTTGGAAGGCATCACCGGTTTCGGCAGTACGGTACTGGCCCTGCCCTTTCTCAATGTAACGCTCGGTCTGCGGATCGCAGTGCAGCTGCTCTGCGTGCTCAGCTGGGCAATGGCTCTTTACATTGTGCTGCGTTCCCGGAAAGATATTCTCTGGAAAGAATTTCTCTTTATCGTACTCTGGGCAGGATTGGGAATGCCGCTTGGCATCTGGCTTTTTGATAAACTGCCCGGAGCATGGTTGTGCGTGTTTCTCGGGATATTTATGATCGCCGTGGGGACAAGAGGAGAGATCGCCACTTTGAAATCCCGGCAAAACGAAGCGGCAGCCCAACCGGCAAAACGGACTCTGCTGATGAAACTGCTGCTGTTCGGAGGCGGAATCATTCAGGGCGCATTCGGTACCGGCGGTCCGTTTGTCGTGATCTACTCATCCAAAGCGTTGCCGGACAAAAGAGTGTTCCGGGTAACGTTGAGTCTGCTCTGGCTGAGCACGAACAGCATCCGGCTGCTGAAATGGGCGGTTTCCGGAGAATTGTGGAACCGGGAACTTGGCAGTTATCTGTTATGGGCATTTCCGGTGATGCTTGCCGGAGTAGTACTGGGCGATTATCTGCACAACAAGGTGAGCGAACATCTTTTTAAAGCCGGTGTTTACGCCATACTGGTATTATCCGGTATATTCATGGCGGTAACCAACGCCATCAATATCTGAAGTTTTTCCGTTTGGACGCACTGGGAAGTTTCAATATCGTCCGGTATTTGGCAACAGTGCGCCGTTCAACAGACATCCCCTGCTCTTTAAGCATTTCCGCAATGCGGTCATCGGAAAACGGCAATGCCGGATTTTCATTATCGATGATCTTTTTGATCTCTGCCATCACCGCCTCCCGGGAGTGCTCTCCGGAATCGGTCTTGCCTGAACTGCCGGGGAAAAAGTATCGCAACGGGAATGTCCCCAACGGAGTACGGACATATTTTTCTTCCACCGCCCGGGTCACTGTACTGGGATTGACGCCGAGCAAATCGGCGGCTTCACTCATGGTGAAACTTTTCAACCCGGAAACTCCGTCACTGAAAAAATTCCCCTGCCGTTCAACGATCAGGTTGCCCAACCGCTCAAGAGTGGATTCACGCATGGCCAATGCCTGAATAAAATTTTTAGCCCGGGCAAATTTCTCGGAGAAATATTTTTGATCTTCCGGAGACAAAGTGCGGTCATTGGCAAATTTTTCATAAGCTGGATTGATCTTTATGCGGTGCTGATTTTCCCGGAGCGTGCTGACGATCAATTTGCCCTCCGGCGACATTGAAATCTCCAGATCCGGGTAAACCGCCACGCTTTCAGACGGTTCAAATTCCGGCAGACAGTTGACCTTGAATTCCTGAATCACCTCCAGCATTTTTTCCAGTTCAGCCGGGGAAACATTCAATTTCAAAGCCAGCTCCGGAATAAAGTGTTTTTTCAACTCTGCCCCATCGATCCCATCCGGCAGCAGCTCCAATTCGTCACACAATGCATTGAATTCCGGCGTCAATCTCCCGATATCCCTGAGCTGCTGTTTGAAAAAATCGCTGCGATAACCGATCCAGATCTCCGCAGGAGCAAGATCCCGGACGATCTCCAGTGCCGCCTTTATATCATCGATACCGACCTCCGCATCATCCGGCATGGACATAGCCAGATCGGCCAGCGGCACAGTGAGAAATCCATTGGGATCGATGGATGAGATTATCTCGAACACCGGCAGTTGCAGCTGTTCCGGAATATCGGAATTTTCCGCTTCTGAAAGCAGCAGATCCCGCAGTGTTGGTTTCGGAGCCGGAAGATTGCTTAAGAATTCCAACTTCCGGTCTTCTCCGGAGTGTGGTTGAGATAAATTTCCCGTTCCGGTGAAAGCGGCATCCATGACATCACTTCCGTCACCGGCAACGGCATCATCCGCAGTATCCGGGGTTGATTGAGGAAAATCTTCCGGAGATTGCTCATCGAGCATCGGGTTTTTCAACAACTCCTGCTGTACGGCTTCTTCCAGTTTCAATCCGGGCATAGCGAGGAGCTTCAGCCCCAACTGCTGCCGTTCCGAAAGGATTATGCTCTGCTGCGGGGACTGACGCTGATTTTGTTTCTGTTCAAAACCGGGCATCGTCAATGTATGCTTTCCTTGTCACTGAACTTTATTTGCCAACTCCTGAAGAGCGGCGATCTCCTGACTCCATATCGCTTCATCCGGAGTTTCCAATATAAGCGGAATACCGTCAAAACGCCGATCGGTCACGATCCGTTCAAAGGCGGCAAACCCCAGATTGCCCCTGCCCAGAGAATCATGACGGTCAAGCTTCTGTCCGAGCACGCCTTTGGCATCGTTCAAATGCATTCCCCGGAGATATTGGAAGCCGATCTTAGCATCAAATTCGGCAAAAGTCCGTTCAAATCCCTCTGCAGTAGAAAGATCGTATCCGGCGGCAAAAGCGTGACAGGTATCAATGCACACACCGACCCG
>JAZRNP010000042.1:0-14158 GCA_045648225.1 Victivallaceae bacterium
AACGACATGGCTACGATCCGACTTCACAACCCAAGCCAGCGCCCGCGAACGCACGCCGCACGTCAGATCTTGAAAATAAGTCCGTCTTCTCCAGCATCGATGGTGAGGGTGGAATTCTCCGGGAGTTCTCCGGAAATCATCTTGCGGGACAACGGTGTTTCCACCAGATTTATCACCGCCCGCTTCAAGGGGCGGGCTCCGAAATCGGGATCGTATCCTGCTTCGGCGATATAATCCAGTGCCGCTTCGGTGACATCAAGAGTGATCTCCTTGTCCGCCAACCGTTTGGCAAGAATATCCATCTGCAGAGCAACGATCTTGCGGATATCCTCCTTTTTCAAGCTGTGAAAAATGAGCGTTTCATCGATGCGGTTGAGGAACTCCGGCCGGAAATGGCGGCGCAGTTCCTGCATCATCATCGTTTTCAGACCGGCTTCACCATCTCTGTTTTCCAGAATCATAGCACTGCCGATATTACTGGTCATGATGATGATGGTATTTTTGAAATTCACCGTCCGCCCCTGCGAATCAGTCACGATACCGTCTTCCAGAATTTGCAGCAGGATGTTGAATACATCCGGATGGGCCTTTTCGATCTCGTCAAAGAGCAGTACCGAATAGGGACGTCGCCGGACAGCTTCGGTCAGTTGTCCGCCCTCTTCATATCCGACATATCCCGGAGGCGCACCGATCAGACGGGAGACACTGAATTTTTCCATATATTCCGACATATCGATCCGCACCATTGCCCGTTCATCATCAAAAAGTTCCTGCGCCAAAGTACGGGCGAGCTCCGTCTTTCCGACTCCGGTGGGGCCGAGGAAAATAAAACTGGCAATCGGACGCTTGGGATCGTGCAGTCCGGCTCTGGCCCGCAAAACCGCATCAGCAACAGCGGTTACCGCCTCTTTCTGACCGATCAGACGACGGTGGAGCCGTTCATCCAGATGGAGCAGCTTTTCTTTTTCACTTTGAACCAGTTTAGTGACCGGGATATGCGTCCAGCGGCTGATGATACCGGCAATATCCTCTTCGTCGACCTCCTCTTTGAGCAGACGGTCGGCACTCTGATTTTTAATGGCCTCTTCTGCAGCGGAAATTTTCTGCTGCAGTTCGGGGATCACGCCATGGCGCAGTTCGGCGGCCTTTTCCAGATTATATTCCCGTTCGGCCCGTTCCAGCTGACCTTTGGCAAGATCGAGAGCTTCCCGGTAATCCCGGAGGTCGGTGATTGCCTTTTTCTCATTGTCATAACGGGACTGCAGTTCGATCTGCCGTTCTTTGATATCGGCGGCCTCCTGAGCGAGCAGTTCCCGGCGGCGGATACTGGCGGCATCTTTTTCGTTGCGCAAACTGGTAAGTTCGATCTCCAGCTGCATGAGTTTGCGGTTGTTTTCATCCAGTTCAACCGGGCTGCTGTCGATTTCGGTACGCAAGGCGGCGGCGGCTTCATCGACCAGATCGATCGCCTTGTCCGGCAGGAAACGATCCGCAACATATTTATCCGAAAGCACAGCGGCAGCGACCAGTGCGCTGTCCCGGAGTTTCACGCCGTGATGCAGTTCATAACGCTCTTTGAGTCCGCGCAAAATACTGATGGTATCCTCCACGGACGGAGGATTGACCAGTACCGATTGGAAACGGCGTTCCAGTGCGGCATCTTTTTCAATATATTTGCGGTATTCATCCAGCGTGGTGGCCCCGATGCAGTGAAGTTCACCTCTTGCCAGCATGGGTTTGAGCAAATTGCCGGCATCCATGGAACCCTCTGAAGCTCCGGCTCCGACAACGGTGTGCAGTTCATCGATAAAGAGAATGATCCTGCCCTCGGCGGAGGTCACCTCTTTGAGTACAGCTTTCAACCGTTCCTCAAATTCGCCCCGGTACTTGGCTCCGGCAATAAGAGCTCCCATATCCAGGGCGACCAGACGGCGGTTTTTCAGATTTTCCGGGACATCGCCCCGGACAATCCGTCGGGCGAGACCTTCGACGATTGCGGTTTTACCGACACCGGGCTCTCCGATGAGTACCGGATTATTTTTAGTACGCCGGGAAAGAATCTGGATCATACGGCGGATCTCATCATCCCGTCCGATTACCGGATCAAGTTTATCCTGCATGGCCATTTGGGTCAGGTCACGGGAATATTTTTCCAGAGCTTCAAAGGTGGATTCCGGATCGGCACTGGTGACGTGCTGATTACCCCGGATGGTCTGCAAAGCCTGCAGGACCTTATCGGAAGAGAGTCCGGATTTTTCCAGAAGTTCTTTGGCCTTATTCCGGGAATTGAACATGGCCAGAAGCAGATGTTCAACGCTGATGAATTCGTCTTTCATATTTTCAGCGTGTTTGGCGGCATCGTTGAGCAGCTCGCTGAACTCCCGGGAATTGTAAAGTTCACTGCCGGAATTTCCGGAAATCCGGGGCAGTTCTTTGAGAGCTCCCTGCAGAGAATTAACAAAAATATCCCGGCTGATGCCGCATTTTTCAAATATGGACGGCACCAGACCGTTATCATCGGCGAGCAGAGCAGCCAAAAGATGAAGTACCCGCAATTCATTGTTGTTCAGATCGAGGGCGATCCGGCGGGCATTGAGCAGAGCCTCCCGGCTTTTGTTGGTAAGTTTGTCAATATTCATCATTCACCTCCATTGAAATTTTGTGTTTTCACCATCATTTACAGCATAATTTGTGCCAACAGATTTTTCAAGGTGAAATGCTTGAAAAAGTGTGTCACAGAATGTATATTTATGGCACGCACGGTGTGTAAAAAATACACACATTACACTTGTTAAAGAAAGATTTTGTTTGCTATGCAGTTTTTGGAAATAACCAGTGCCCAGAATCCGTCGCTCAAACACCTGGTCAAGTTGCGCGACCGCCGCCCCCGGGAAAAAGAACAGCTCACCTTGCTCGAAGGCTACCGGGAACTCACCCGTGCCATCGAATACGGTATGGAGTTGACCGAAGTTTATTTCTCCCCGGAACACTTCCTCGGCAGCAACGAATACCCTCTGCTGGAATCCATCGCCGCCAAAGGCATCAAAGTCGTCCGCCTCGCCCCGCACCTTCTGGAAAAAGTCACCTACCGGGAACGCCCCGAAGGACTTCTTGCAGTTGCCAGAATGCGCAAACATGAATTGACCGATCTTCCGGAATATGACAATATGCTTTATCTGGTCGCCGAAACCATCGAAAAACCGGGCAATCTCGGCTCCATGCTCCGCAGTGCCGATGCTTCAGGGACCGATGCGCTCATCGTCTGTGAAAGGATGACCGATCTCTACAATCCCAATGTGATCCGTGCCAGTACCGGAGCGATCTTCTCGGTTCCGACCGCCGTGTGCGACAATCAATCGGCGATGGACTATCTGCGTGCCCGGGGAGTAAAAATTCTCGCAGCGACACCGCATACTGATTTCAAATATACCGATGTCGATCTGACCCAGCCGGTGGCGGTGGTCGTCGGAGCGGAACAGACCGGTCTTACCGACTTCTGGATGGAGCAGGCCGATCTCAAAGTCAATATTCCGATGCTCGGCGAAATCGATTCTCTCAATGTCGCCAGTGCCGCCACCATACTGCTCTACGAAGCCGCCCGTCAGCGCAACTTCAAAAAACGGGAAAAGTGATGAAAAAAATCCATCTTTTAGCCGTTGGCGGAACCATCGCCAGCGTAAGCAGCAATCCGCTCTCCTGCACCAATTATAAAACCGTACTCAATGCAGAAGAGGTGCTGGCAATTCTGGGCAGAGAAAAACTCTCCGGTATTGCAGAAGTCACCACGGAAGACATCCTGAGATTGGACAGTGCATCGCTCACTCCGGACAATTGGCTGACTCTGGCCAAACGGGTGAGCGAAGTTCTGGAGAGCAGCGATGGAGTAGTCATCACTCACGGTACCGACACTATGGAGGAGACCGCATATTTCCTCAATCTCTGTGTAAAAAGTTCCAAACCGGTGATTTTGACCGGTTCCATGCGTCCGGCGTCTGCGGTAAGTTCAGATGCGGCACTGAATATATTCAACGCCATCGCCGGAGCAGCTTCCGGGAAACTGGACCACTGCGGTGTTCTCACAGCAATGAATGGCCTCTTTGCCGCCGCCCGGGATGCCCGCAAAATCCATCCGACCCGCCCGGATGCTTTCACTCCGGTGGAAATGGGTACAGTGGCCGCAATCACCGACGGCAAAGTTGACCTCTTTTATCATCCGGCCAAACGGCATACGGCCGACAGCATTTTTGACTGCCGTCTGCTGGATCACCTCCCCGAAGTACGGATACTTTATGCCTATGCCGGAGCACCGGATGACTGGTTTGATCTCTGTATGGAAAAAAATTCAGCAGGTATCGTCATTGCCGGAGTCGGAAACGGCAATTTAAGTTCTTCGTGGAAGCGTAAAGTCGAAGCACTCAAAGGCAAAATCACCATCGTCCGCTGTACCAGAACCAATGGACCGGTCAATCACAACGGTTCGCAGGATGATGATGATCTGGGAACGGTTTGCGGCGGCAATCTTTCTGCACAAAAAGCGAGGATATTGCTGATGTTTGCTTTGTCACAAAATTTGCCGTTGGAAGATATCCGGCAGATTTTTGATCAATATTGACTTATTTGCCGTTATGAAAGATTTTCAGATTCCCCGGATCCATCTCAATAAAATTTATCTTTTCCCGGGGGCGGCCGCCATTATTGAAATCGCACTTGCCATAGGCAAAATACCACTGCCTGACCGTTTCTGTTTTTACGCACAAATCATCGGAGTGACCTCGTTCTTTCTTTTGAAAGACAAAGTAAACTGGAAACACCTGCTGATAACGTCGGCAATTCTGCTGCCGCTCAACACCATATTGACGATCCACGCCTTTTACATATTGGGTAACGGCAACGGCTTCAATGTGGAAAATCTTTTTCATTTACTCCAGCCGGGGATGTTTTCTGAATACTTCAAAATGTCTCCTGTTGCCTGTATCATACAGATCATTACGGCGTTTATCGCAGCGATCATACCGGCGGCAATTGCGATGACGGCTAAAAAATATCTCCGCATCAGTCACCGGAAAAGTCTTAAAATCCTGATGACCGCTTGTGCCGTCCTGACGGTAATTTCCTGCATTCCGGTTTACGAAATCGGCCGGATATTCGCCGAATTGCACAACAGCCGGGGAACCTCCGGTCTCACGCCTGAAACGTTGGCAAAATATGGCATCAAAGCATTTGATACCGACAAAAATGAAATTACCGCAACCGCTGGAAAAAATCTGATTTTCATCATCTTGGAAAGCACCGAAAGAAGCTATCTCGACCAGAAAATATTTCCTGGTCTGCTGCCGGAATTGACCGCATTCGCCAAAGATTCGCAAAACTTCAGCAATTTATCCATGAGTGCCCGGTCTCATGGGACATTTTCCGGCATCTACGCCATGCTTACCGGCATGATGATGACTCCGTCGCACCTGATACAATCGTGGAATCCGATCTATTTGTGGCAATTTGACGAAAAATTTTCCTCATTGCCCAAGATCCTTGCCCTGGCGGGATATTCCCAGCACTTTGTCACCGGGCATTCTGCAGATTTTGCGTTGATGGGAAGTTTTTTTGAATCGCAGAAATTTGACGGATTATGGTTCGGCACCGATCACCGCAAAACCGGCCGCTTCTCGCTGCATGATTCAGAAGTGTTTGCCAGAGCACAGGAAAAATTTTATACGCTTGCGGCTCAAGACCGGCCGTTCAATCTGACGCTTCTGACCTTTGATGCCCACAGTCCGGATGGTTTTCACAATCCGGGCGAACCGGTCTATACCGGTTCCAAAGAACTGTCCGGCAATCTCTACAATGCGATGTTTGCCAGCGATCATGCACTGGGAAAATTTCTCCGGGCGGTAAAAAATCATCCGGCAGCGGAAAAATGCTGCATTGTAATCGTTTCCGATCATCTCAGCCATGCCGGAAGCGTATCGACAACGGTTTTGGAGAAAATTCAGCAACGCCGGATGCTCTTTCTGATCAATAATTCTGCAAAAAAGGAGTATGATCCGGAAATCCCTGCCATAACCGTTGATATCGCTCCGACGATCCTGAGTGCGCTGGGTGTTAAACACAATTATCTCTTTCCGCTCGGCGAAGACCTCTATGGCCCCACCCGGCCGGAACGGCTCAACCATACCCCCGGACAATTGCAAATGCTGACCCGATATATCAAATCAAAATCCGGCGGATTCGGCAGATTCCCGGAAAAAATATCGGTTACCACCGGTAATTGCGTACGGCTTTTTGCCGGAAAAAATTCCGCCGTTGCCTGTACCAGTTGGCCCGGCACAGAGCCATTCGGTTATTCGGTCTGGAAAATTCCGGAAAATCTTGCCATCGACCCATCGCTCTTTCATTCTGCGGACAATTTCCGTTCATTTTGCAAATTGACCGAATCGGCATCCGGCTACATTGTTTTAGCCGGGAACAATGCTGAAATTGCAGGATATTACGGTTTGAAATCCACATCCGGATATTTGCTGGGAATAATATTCAACGGCAAAAAGTTGATAAAACAGGCCGATTCCCCGGAAAAACTGTTTTTCAGTGCCGAAGAGACCGCCGGGATATTGAAAAAATAGTTGACACCGGCACTTATTTTGCTTGCGGCAAGGCTCTTTCCGTGATATATTAAAAGTGTGTTTAACCATTATCAAATTTCAGGAGAATACTATGGTCACCATCAAAACCAGCAAAGGCGACATCAAACTCGAACTCTTCAAAGATGAAGCCCCCATCACCGTCAAAAACTTTCTGTCCTACATCCGCAGCGGATTTTATCAGAACACCATTTTCCACCGGGTCATCCCCGGCTTTATGATCCAGGGCGGCGGTATGGATGAGAAATTTTTCCAGAAACCCACCGAAAAACCGATCAAAAACGAAGCAACCCACCAGATTTCCAATACACGCGGCACCATTGCCATGGCCCGAACTCAGGTGGTGGATTCTGCAACCAGTCAGTTCTTTATCAACGTTGCCGACAATGATTTTCTCGATTTCAAAGCTCCGACTGCGATGCATTACGGTTACTGCGTTTTCGGTAAAGTTGTCGAAGGTATGGAGGTCGTTGATGCGATCGTTTCCGTCCCCACCACCAGCCGCGGAATGCACCGGGATGTGCCGGTGGACAATGTCGTCATCCTCGATGTCGTTGAAGAATAATTTTTAATTGGAGTAAAAAAAATGGCTTTTTCCGACCGCAGTTTGAAGTTCCTTGAAGCTCTTCACCGCACCGCCAGCCCCACCGGATATGAAGCGGAAGCTGCCAAAGTTTTCGGCGGATATCTCGCGGACTGCTGCAATGTCCGCTATGATGTTCTGGGCAATACCATCGCTTCGCTCAACGAATCCGCCTCCATGCGGGTGATGCTCTGCGGACACTATGATGAAATCGGCTTTCAGATCGTCTACATTTCCGAGGAGGGTCTGCTCTATTTCCGTCCCAACGGCGGCATTGACAAACTCAATGTTCCGTCCAGTGAAGTTGATATCATCACTCCGGCGGGCCGCATCCCCGGTGTCATCGGCAAAAAGCCCATCCATCTGCTCAAACCCAAAGAACGTGATTGCGCAGTCGAATTGACCGATATGTGGATCGATATCGGTGCCGCCAACCGGGCAGAAGCGGAAAAACTGGTCGCCGTCGGCGATCCGGTGGTCATGCGGGAAAACTTCCGTATGCTCAACGAAAACCGCTATATCTCCAAAGGCTGCGATGACAAAATCGGTGCCTTTATCGTCGCCGAAACCATGCGCAGCCTCGCTGAACGCAAACTCAATGTCGCCGTTTTCGGTGTTGGTTCAGTGCAGGAAGAGGTCGGTCTGCGCGGTGCCACAGTCGGCAGTTTCGGCATCGATCCGCAAGTCGGATTTGCTATCGACGTCGGTTTTGCCACCGATCTGCCGGACATCCCCAAACGGCAGTACGGTGATGTTTCGCTGGGCAAGGGAATCATCCTCAGCAAAAGCTGTGACAACAACATCGTGCTGGGCGGCATGATCCGCAAGATCGCCAAAGAGAAATCGATCGCCATTCAGGAAACTACTGCTCACCGGGCCACCGGCGGCACTGATACTGCGGCAATTCAGATGACCCGGGCCGGAGTTGCCACGGCTCTGTTGAGCGTTCCCAACCGTTATATGCATTCTCAAGTCGAAATGTGCGACCTCCGGGATGCCTGGGCGGCAGTGGAACTGCTGACGGAAACCATCGCTTCATTCAAGGGCGATGAATCCTTTATTCCGGTACGCTGACCATGTCCAAATCCCGCATCGGCAACTATGTCAACACGGGAGGCTTCTCCCGGTTGGCAGGTCATCCCAGTGCTCCGGGGAGTTGGAAATCCAGCCGTTATTTTCTCTGCTGGAAGATCCTCTATATCCTGTTTCTGGGACTTTTTTTGCTGATCGGAATATTTTTTGTCATTTTTTGAAAATATCCCGAATTTTTGTTATGGTGATTTTTTAAATAACAAGACGCTTTTATTGCTCCGGCGGATGGATCGCGCGTCAAGGTTGTGGGTAAATCAAGGCGAAGCTGAAGGAGTGTACGACTGTACTCGACTGAAGAAGAGTCCGCTGATTTGCCCGCAAGATTGACCACGAGGCGCCGCCGCACATTTGATTTTTCAGAAAAAATGAGAACATAACCATTTTTTGAAAGGATAATTCATGGCTGAATTCAGTCGTTCACTGGCGGCACAGTCGGCTGCCAAATGCATCGTGGAGACCGCACAGGATTATGGTATAATCACCGGCCCCATTGCGATCTCCCCCCGCCTTGCAGAAGCGGAAAAAGAACTTATCATCACCATGCTCCGTAAAATCCGGGAAGAGTACGGAGAAAATTCCGGAGAATTGCAGAGCGATGAAATAAGTTCGCTCTTTACCTTTGTTTTCGGTAAAGCCGCTGAAGTCGTGACCAATATGTACAACCACCAGCCCGACAAGTTTGAATTGACCGGAATGCTGGGCGGACAGATCCCGGTCTACGCCGAAGATGCCATTACGGAAAAATTCAAAGCATCCGGATTCCCGGCGGCGTGCGCCGAAAATTATCTCAACTGGAATGACACCAATTCCACCCTCATCGCCGCCACCGATCCGGTACTGCTGCTCTTTGAAGCACTCAAGTGGTGCTTCCGTTTGAGCTGCAGTTATGCGGTTTCCATCGTGGAAGAAAACAAGAACATCTCCGGAGAAAACTGATCGTGAAGTGTGCCGCAGATTTCTCCGTTGCAGAACGGAAAAAATTTCAGAGGAATGCCACTTTTTCGGCATGGTTCGGCTGCATTGCCGAACAGTTGCTGGACAGCAATTCGTTGATAATCATTTACCTGATAACTCTGGGCGGCGATGAATCATTTTCCATGTTCTCAACCTCGCTCACCGCACTTTGCGGCATCTTTCTGATCATTCCGACTGCCGGACTGGTGAGCAAAATCGGATTGCGTCTGTCTTACAGCATATCCTGCTATACTTCCTGCGGATCATTTTTGCTGATGGCGGCGGCCCCCAGTCTGGTGCCGATGGAATACGCCAAATATCTGGTCATCGCCAGCTGCATGGTTTACTGCCTGATGCGTTTTCCCTATTCAGTGGCATGGTATCCGATGCTGGACATGATATTGACCCCGGAGGAACGCGGCGGATTTTTCGGCAAAATGCGCTTCAGTTACATCCTGATCAATGCCGGATTTATCTACGCTATCGGCAAAATACTCGGCAAGCAACCGTCAATTATGATGATGCAGCTGATCATCGCCTTTGCCGGTGTCATGTGTCTGGGGCGGAAGTTCTGCATGGACCGGATGCCGGACAATCCGGAGGTCAAGCAGAATAAACTGGAAATACGCAAAGGTTTGGGGATATCCATACGCAACACTCCGCTGGTGGGATACTCCCTTTACATCTGTTTATTCAGTACCGTCACCGCTTCGCTCATGCCGCTGTCGGTGATCTACATGAAAACCCGGCTCAACTTTTCTGCAGAAACCATTATGACGATCACTTCGCTCTTTATGGTGGGACAGCTCACCGGTTACGCTTTGACCGGAATCACCATGCGAAAAATGGGCAATTGTTACTTTCAGGTCATCATGCATACGATCTTTGCAATTGTGGCCGGCTGCATGATGACGATCCGTCCGGAAACGGTTTATGCTCAATATTATATGGCGGTGTTGCTCTGGATGCTCGGTATCGGCGGATCATTTTCGCTCTGTCTGAACTCCACGGAAATGCTGGCGTGCGCCAAGCCGGGAAACAAGATCATGGCGACCGCATTCTGCCAGATCTTCACCAATCTCGGTACGGCGATCGCCCGAACCGGTACCACTTTGGTGCTGGCATCAGGAGCGTTGGCGGTGGATTGGAAATTTTTCGGCATTCCGATGACCTGTTACAATTTCCTGTTTATGTTCTTTTTCTTTACGGTGATATTTTTCTACACGCTGCTGATCATCTCACCGGCGGTAGTTCCCAAGCACGACGACTATTACGAACCCTGATTCACGGATTCTTGCGCCGGATTTTGAATACGATTATTTTGGTCGGATGATTGAATGGTGCCGGGTCCGCAACCGCTGAAAGATCACCGCAGAATTCCTCCGGGATATTGATAATATTTTCCCGGAAAAGATATTTTCCGTCACAAAGTTCATCGGCAGCGGCGATGAATTCAGCACCGGAGAGATAGAGCGCATTGTTGACCATGATGATCTCACCGCCGTCGGCAACGACAGGGCGCACCTTGTTGACCAGAGAAACCGGCTGTTTGAGCAGATCGACCGTGCCTTTACTGCTCTGACTGAAAAACGGCGGATCAAGGATCACTGTATCAAAAAAACGTCCGGATTTTTTAAATGCGGAGACCACCGGAAAAAAGTTTCCTTCTACAACCTCCATTTTGTCCGGATCAAGACAGTTGAGTTCAAGCGAACGTTTGGCCAGAGCCAGAAATTTCCCGGAAAGATCGGTTTGCACGACATGATCGGCCTTGCCGGCGAGAGCGGCAACGCCCAGACTTCCGGTGTAAGCGAAGGTATTCAGAACCCGTTTCCCGGCGGAATTTTCCAACAGATATTTCCGCAGATTCCGGGTATCGGCGTAGAAACTGGTATCCTGATTCAAGGATAGATCCACCGCATACTTCACGCCGTTTTCAATGATTTCGCTATCGGGAATCCCGGACAATATGATGCCGTTGCGTTCCCGGAAATTTTTGCTGTTGCGCCACTTGTAAAGCATGGCTCCCGGAATTTTTCCGGCAAGCGCAGCAAGCGGTTCCCGGTAGATCCCATCCGCCGAATGATCGGCAAAGACCCAGGTATCGGCATAACGTTCCACAACCAACTTCGATAAATGGTGTTTTAAACGGACAACGCCGCTATTATCAGCAACGTGGGCCGACAACAGCGAAAAAAGTTCAGTTTCCATTGGCAAGAGATTTCCGGTTGCGCAGGGCGTATATCCAAAGCGCAGTTTCAAATAACAAATAGCAGGGCAGAGCCATAAGTACCTGACTTGCCACATCCGGCGGCGTAAAGAAGCCGGCAACGATCAAAATGATGATGATGATCCACCGCCGTTTCCGGCGCATGGCATCGAGAGAAACCACCCCCAGCGTCAACAGCGCATAGACGATCAGCGGGAATTGGAAAACCAACATTCCGGCGATCACCATTCCCAGCACCAGTGAAACAAAATTGCCGATACCGATCACCGGAGTAAATTCCGCTCCGGCAAGCGAAAGTGAAAACTCCATCACCGCCGGGATCATGCCAAAGAGCGCCACCGCTCCGCCGAGAAACGCCAGCACCACGATCAGAAAAACCGGGATCGCCAGTTTCCCTACCTCATCTCGCTTCAATGCCGGACGGACAAATTCCCAGACAAACATCAGCGCAAAGGGAAACGAGACCGCTCCTGCCGCCACCATCATCACCTCCAGCCGGACAAAAAAGGGCTCCATCAACGAAAAATAGTGAAGCTTGAAACCCTCTGGAGCTGCGAACTTCAACAATGCATCCACCATCTTTCCGGAATAGATCCAGCCGGGGATACATAAAATGGCAAAAACGGCGAATATTTTAAAAAACATCCGCCGCAGTGCTTCAAGGTGTTCAAGGACACCATTCATGCGTTCTTGTCGTCCTTTTCGTCGCTCTTTTCAGCGATCTTTTTTTCCGGTTCCGAGTCGGCATTTTTGATCTCTTCGGCGAACTCGTCACGGGCGCGTTTGAACTCTTTGGTAGCTTTGCCAAGACTGCGGGCGATCTCCGGAATCCGGTTAGCACCAAACAGCAGCAGAACCACGATCAGAATCAGAATAATTTCAGGCCAGCCCAAACTCATAATATTCTCTCCTTTTCAGATGTTTACAATATCATCGCAAATCCATTCAGCATTATCGTCAGCGTCGCGATATTCGCTGATGATTTCAGGCGGAACATCATCAGCCTTATCACCGAATCCGCCGTCGCTTCCGGCAGAAATCAAATCAAATCCGCCTGTTTTGAATAATCCGGGATAACGGTAATGTATTTTGTTGCCCCAGGCATCAATGATGTTGCCATCTTCATCAAGATACCGGTTCATGGAATCCATCTGCAGAGCCTGAATGAATTGTTTGCAAAAGAGAGCTTTCATTTTCTTATCCCGGGTAACTGTTCCGCTCGGAATCAGATCCCATTTTGCATCGGTTCCCGAACCGATTTCCAAACCGGAAATTGAACCATCGTTGTAATTGATTTTGATTACAGTAAAAGTTTTTGCCATCGGCAGGAACCCGGTCTTCTGATGGGCAATCTCAAAAGCGGCATTGATCCGGGTGATCAAACTCTGTGTTGCCGATTCCCGGGATTTGGTGTTGGCGTAACTGTAACCGGCAAATCCGAGCGTAGCTAAAATGGCGATGATCGCAATCACCCCCAGAATTTCAATAAGCGTAAAACTTTTCCGTTTCATAAAAAATCTCCTTGATTTTATGTCAATATGGGAATATAATATAAGAAAGGGGAAATTGCAAGATGAATATTCAAGGAAAATGCGTTTTAATCACCGGAAGTGCCAGAAGATGCGGTGCTGAACTGGCAAAATCTTTTGCCGCTGACGGTGCAAAGGTGATAATTCATTGCAACCGTTCCTCTGCCGAAGCAGCAGAGCTGCTTGCCTCTCTCCCCGGAGTTGGACACCGGATCATCTCTGCAGATTTCGCCGATCCAAAAGAAGTTGAAAATCTGATTTCTCAAATCGGCAGATTCGATATTCTCATCAACAATGCGTCACTCTTTTTCCGTCCCGGTTCAAAGGAGGATATCGATGGGAAGACCCTCTATCATCAGGTGAATTTCCGTGCTCCCCAAATGCTTCTTGAAGCATGGGCGCAGCAGAGTATTGCAGAAGGGTGTGCCGTCAACATCCTCGATCAGGCGGTGCTCAATCCCGGTTCCGGAGGTTACTGGCAATCCCGGAGCGACCTCATGCAGCTGACCCGTGAGCTCGCCCGTACTCTCGGCGAAAAAAATCTGCGGGTAAACGCCGTCGCTCCCGGTCCGCTGCTGCCGCCTTACTGGAAGCCGGATTCAAAGATGGAAAAAACTCTGCCCACCGTCCCCCTGCACCGCCCGGTTGCGGTAGCAGATTTTGTCAATGCAGTAAAATTTCTGGTTTGCAGCGATTCAATCACAGGAGCGATCCTGCCGGTCGATTGCGGTCAGCATCTCTTCCGGACGTGAACCGGAGAAAGGAATATTGTGAAAAATTTATTTATCGGATTGGATTTCGGTTCCGACAGCGTGAGAGCACTGCTGGTCGATGAAAAAGGTTGCGAAAAAGCAACCGCTGTACACTATTATCAGCGTTGGAGCAAAAGTGAATATTGCGACGCTGTGCACAATCAGTTCCGCCACCACCCGCTGGATTATCTGGAAGGCATGGAAAAAGTAATCAAAGAGGTGCTGGTGAATCAGGATACGACACTCGTTTCCGGAATCGCCTTCGATGCCACCTGTACCACCGTTTGTGCCGTTGACCGCCAGGGCGTGCCGCTGGCACTGCTTCCGGAATTTGCCGATGATCCCGATGCGATGTTCCTGCTGTGGAAAGACCACACCGCCAT
>JAZRNP010000043.1:0-4869 GCA_045648225.1 Victivallaceae bacterium
GTCAAACCGCGCAAAAAATCTCCCTCCACTGCCCCAAAAACAGTGATCCCGCCGGAGGAAGATCTCGGCATAGTTCAGCCCGAATTCGGATTCTGATCGATTATGAAACTGAATAAACAACAACTGGCATGGCTCCTCTACGACCCCGCCAATGCCGCCTATGCCATGATCGTCCGTACCGTTGCAGCACCGGTCTTTCTGGCGGTGTGCGCCAAAGGCATCTGGAGCGATTCTCAAGTCACCAGTTTCTGGAGCCTGACCGCCAGCGGTGCCGGACTTGCCGCCGGAGCGATTTCCGTCTTTATCGGGCCAAGAGCCGATGCCAAATGCCGCAAAGTTCCGGCGGTGGCACTCTTTTCTCTGCTGGGAATAATTTCCGCTTTGAGTTACACCCTGCTCCCCGGAACGATGCCGCACGCAGTTCTGGCAATATCCTTTGCCGGCATAGCCGGCTACATGGCGGCCAACAGCTTCTACGATTCGCTGCTGATAAATCTTTCCGTCCCTGAAGAACGGGACAAACTGTCCACCACCGGATATGCTCTTGGGTACGGTGGAGCGTTGATCTCTTTTCTGCTGTGCCTGCCGCTGATAAAAATATCCGGCGGAGCATATTTTCTCAAAGGAGCCTTTATCATCGCCGCCGTCTGGTGGCTCGCCGGAGCGATGCCGCTGTTTTTCACCGTCAAAGAAAATCAGAACCGGGAACAAAGCTGCCCGGTAAAGTTCTCTGAAACGTTCCGTTATATTTTCAAACAGAAAAATATCCTGCTCTTTCTGACAGCCTATTTCCTCTATATCGACGGTGTCGGAACCATTTTGCTCGCCGCAACGCCGCTTGCTGCCGGATTGAAAATTTCCAATAACATGATCATGCTGACCATTCTGGCCCTGCAGCTCATCGGACTGCCGTGTACTCTGCTCTACGGCAAACTGGCGGAAAAATTTTCAGCCAGAATCATGATCTATGCCGCCATTGCCACCTATATCCTGATCGCAGCAGCCGTAACGGCAATGTCATTTTGTTCAAATTCAGCCATCAAGCAAACCCTGTTTTATACCGCAGCGGTATTGATCGGCACGGCGCAGGGCGGTATCCAATCCTTGAGCCGGTCGCTTTTCAGCCGGATCATCCCTGCGGAACGCTCCGCTGAACTCTTTGCCGTTTACAATATTTTCGGCAAATTCACCACCATCGTCGGTCCCCTGTTCATCCTTCTTGCTACCACATTAACCGGTAAAGCTGAACTTGGCATCACACTGCTGACCGTACCGTTTACCGCCGGGATCATCCTGCTGAGCAAAGTAAAAGTCCCCGGCACAGGAGATGCAAAATGACCGCATATATCATCAAACGGATCACCCTTGCGGCAATCACATTGCTGGTCATCCTTTTCTGTTCCTACACCCTGCTCCGCCTCGCACCGGGAGATCCGTCACACAGCAATATCATGGGCGGCGAAGGTGCCGGAATGATGGATTCGCGCAGCAGCGAACTCAATACCAATTTTTCCATGCGCGAACAGCTCGATCTGGACAAGCCGCTCCCGGTGGGATTTTACCGCTGGCTGAAAAAAATCATCTGCAGCGGAGATTTCGGCACCTCAGTCACCGTAGATCCCGGCAAACCGGTGACAACCCTCATCAAAGAACGGATCGGCGTTACCGTTTCGCTCAATTTCTGGGCAATACTCATCACCTATTTACTGGCGATACCGGCGGGGGTGTTCACGGCCGGCAAAGAGGGTTCTTTTTTTGACCGTTCAACTGAAATGATTCTGTTCATACTCTATTCGCTGCCGGTGATGTGGGCTGGATTGCTGCTGCAATCACTCTTTTGTGAAGGCGGCAGATTTCCGGTTTTCCCCCTCAAAGGCATCACCCCGGAAAATCCGGATACCCTCACCATCTGGCAATTGCAGCTGGAAACTTTGCGCTGCTACTTTCTGCCGGTGCTCTGCCTTACTTACGGAGGCTTTGCCGGACTTTCACGCTACACCCGAAGCAGTATGCTCGAAGTGCTGCGCAGCGATTACATCCGCACCGCCCGGGCCAAAGGTATGCCGGAAACCGATATTCTCTGGAAACACGGATTCCGCAACGCTCTGATCACCATGATCACGCTGTTCGGCGGCATACTCCCCTCGCTGGTCGCCGGAAGTGTCCTGATTGAATATATTTTCAATATTCCCGGGATGGGGTCACTTTCGCTGCTTTCGCTCTCCAGCCGGGATTATCCGCTGCAGATGGCACTGTTTGCCTTTTCCGGAGGATTGACGCTGGCAGGTCTTTTTATCAGTGACCTGCTTTATATGCTGGCGGATCCACGCATCCGCTTAGATAAGTAAGGGCGGCGACTCGCGGACAATCCTCCCTCTCGAAAACTTGGCAGTTGGTGCTGCGCAGGGTAAAAAATGGGCGGCCGATGGCCGCCCTTTCAAGTGATTATTTCTGTTGTTCAGTCTGCGGAAGTTTCCGGTGCTTGTAAAGCCACAGCGGAATCATGATAAACACCACCGTTCCGATCAGCAGAAATGCAACATATCCCAAAACATACCAGGTTCCTTTTTCCCGGACACCGGGAGTCGGGATGAATCCGACAATGATCGCAAACAACGAGGTCAGAAAAGCTATTCCCGAGACCAGCCACATTCCCAACTTGCCTCCAGGTACTTTGTACGCCCGGGCGATATCCGGCTTGCTGTAACGCAGTTTGATCGCTGCCGCAAACATCAGGAGATACATCACCATGTAAAGCTGTGCCGTCAGGGCAGACATCACCCAGAATGCACCGCTGATCGTCGGCATAAACAGTACAACAAGAGCCAACAGTGAAGAGATCACCGCCTGAATAATCAGGATCGTTGTCGGCATTCCGGCTGAATTGCGATGCTGCCAGCAAGTGGGCAAATATCCCTCTTTTGCAACTTCCAGCACTCCTTTGGATGGTCCGAGCACCCAGGTCACCACCATAGTCAACGCTCCGTAGGAGAGCAAAAAGCACATAATGGGAGTCATCCACGGAATACGGAATATTTTGAACATTGCCGCAAATGCCTGATCGGCTCCGGCAGCCAGACTGATTTCATTCGGCGGGATAACCAGAGCGATGGCCAACGAACCGAGCACACTCAGCAAAATCACCAGAATACAGGCCGTAAATATCGCTTTGGGGAAGTCCCGGGCCGGATTTTTCATTTCAGTGACGTGGATCGCAGACATCTCCATACCGGCGAGAGCCACCATCATTCCGGAAAGAAGCATCAGCTGGTTCCAGTTCCCCAGATCCGGGATGAATGCTCCGGCATCCATCGTTATCTGCGGAGTTTTACCGGCGATAAGATAGCCTGCCGCCATCAGGATGATCGCTGCGCCGGGGATAAGGGTTCCCGCCAAAGCTCCGGAACTGCTCAACCATGCCGAAAGCCGCATTCCTTTGAAGTTGAGAAAAGTTGCCAGCCACAACATGATCCAGATCGTGATCAGGACAAACCAGCGGTTGTTGGCCCATTCCGGGTTGAAAACATAGGCGATGGAAGAGGCGACAAAGGTCAGCACGGCCGGGAACCACGGGAGATTCTCCACCCATTGCATGAAAACGGCAACAAATCCCCACTTGGGACCGAAAGCCTCTTTGACCCAGAGATAAACGCCGCCGTCTTTCGGCCAGCTGGAGGCAAGTTCTGCCGAAACCAGTGCTGACGGTACAAAAAAGCAAATTGCCGCCATGGTGATATAGAATATCACACTGTATCCGTATTCCGCTTCCGAGGGCAGATTGCGCAAAGACAATACCGCTGCCACGGTGAGCAAACTCATGGTTGTAATGCTTAAAAAGTTCTTTTTCATAGCCGATTCTCCTTTTTGGAAATCACTTTTTCACGCACAGCGTACGGAACACGGTTTTACCGTCACGTTTTTCCCGGGTAATGCCGTGGATATCGCCCTCGTAACCCGGGAAAAGATTTTCAAACGCCTCCCGGGCGATGAGATATTCGGCGATGGCCCTTGCCTCTCCGGAAATCACTTCACCGCCCATCATCACCGGGATTCCCGGGGGATAGGGAACCAGCATCACGGCGGCGATCCGGTGGTGCAGTTCAGTAACATCGACCAGTTCGACATTACCTTTGACGACCATGTTGGCGGCATCCACCGGGAGCATGGCGGGAGTGGGAACAACTTCAAACGCCCGGTGCATAAGTTCAAGGATCCGGTGCTCACGCAAATAGGAGTGCATGGAATCACAATGGTACTTCAGAGTTTCACCTTTGTAGCGTTCCGGATAACGCTGCACCAGTTCGGGGAAGACCTCTTCCAGCAAAGCACCGTTATCATACAATTTCTTGAAAGCAAACAACGCTGCCAGCAAAGATCCCTGTTTTGCCCGGGTCGTTCCCAGAGAATTCAACAGCAAAAAGGAGTAATAGTCCGTCTTTTCACAGACGATATTGTGCCGGATCAGAAAATTGCTGACGATCGCCGCCGGAATACCGCCGTGACTGCTCAAAGATCCGTCAGCGTCGATTCCCGGAGTGAGCACGGTCAATTTGATCGGATCAAGCATGACGTAGTCATCCTCGATATCCTCGAAGCCGTGCCAGTTGTCTTTGGAATTCAACACCCACGGGGCCTGATTTCCGGCCAGATAATCGATCGGACAATCGGCAAAATTCAGCATGGTCCCGTTGTAACGGACGGTGTGCGGCTGCCACATGGAAAAGAACCAGTCACCTTCCCGGCGGAATTCCCGCTCCAGATCCGCCATTTTGCGCCGCAGCTGAACCGCTTCCCGGATAATATCACCGATAATGGTTTCGCCGTTATCCTCCATCATCCTGGTCGCCACATCAAGAGATGCGATCATGC
>JAZRNP010000044.1:0-1242 GCA_045648225.1 Victivallaceae bacterium
CGATCCGACTTGCTCTTTCATTTTAAGAGTCATCGGCAGATAACGGGCATTGTGGCTGGTAACTGCGAAAACTTCCGGGTTGCGATCCCGGGCAGCGAGAATATCCCGGCACTGTTCTGCATTGATACAGAGCGGTTTTTCCGAAACGCAGGCGATCTTGTGATCCAGAGCTTTGACAATGTACTCCCGGTGGGTGGCATCGACAGTGCTGACGATCACCATATCCGGCGCAACGGCCTTGCACATCTCATCAAAATCGGTGAACGCCGGAACATCTTCCAGACCGTAAGTCTCTTTGAAGCCTTTCATTTTTCCGGGGTCACAATCAAGGATACCGACGATTTTATACGAATCTGAGAATTTTTTACGCAGCGCATTGACAAATGAGCCAGCCCGTATACTGGCACCGATCAGGACGACTTTTCTCATACAAAACCATGCTCCACTTTGTAAAGTTGTTTTCCATTCACTACCAATAAATATACATTCAGTAATTTGAGAAGTCAAGGTAAAAAAATAAAAAATCAAAGAGCTTGTATCCACCCCTTTTTTTTAAACCATCGAAATCGGGACGCAAAAAAATTTTCCATTGCCGGGATTTCTTTTTTGCGCCAACCGCTTATAGTGATTCTATGGAAAAACCAAACCCTCAAAAAAGGAGATTTTACCATGGACACCATTCAAAAGCAACTCAACTCCATCTTGAAAATGACCCGGGGAATGCTGATTTTCCGGGCACTCATCATGCTGCTGATCGGCATCTTTATGATTTTCGCTCCGCTGCAGACCCTGTGGTGGATGACCATCTGCATCGGAGCATTCGTACTTGTTGACGGAGTAATGCTGCTCTCGGCTTCGCTGCAAACGCAGGATGAATTGCGGGGCATGATGCTGATAAATGCAGTTCTGCTGATCATGCTGGGAATCTTTTCTCTCATATCCCCATTAATAATGGACATGGTATGGGTGATGCTGTTGGGGATCTGGCAGCTGCTCTCCGGACTGCAGTATTTGTTTTTACGTCAGCACGCCCGTCACACCTTTTTCACGCTGACCACAGGAATACTCTCCGTACTTGCCGGACTCTTTTTTCTGCTGCTGCCATTCGGCGGCTTGCTGGCAGCGACCTGGCTCATTGCAATTGTGCTGCTGACCAGTGCCGTATTGAGTTTTATAACAGCGTTTAAGCTGTGAATAGCGGGGTTGTTGGCACCCTGGGCACTGCATTTGCGGCAGCACCAC
>JAZRNP010000045.1:0-4513 GCA_045648225.1 Victivallaceae bacterium
GGCCAGGTAGTTGCGCAAAATCCACAAACGGTTCAACTTGTCTTTTTCCAAAAGCAAGTCGTCGCGACGGGTACTGCTCAAAGTTACATCGACTGCCGGGAAGATGCGTTTGTTGGAGAGTTTGCGATCCAATTGCAACTCCATGTTACCGGTACCCTTGAATTCTTCGAAGATTACTTCGTCCATCTTAGAACCGGTCTCGGTCAAGGCGGTGGCCAAGATGGTCAAGGAACCACCGTTCTCAATGTTCCGTGCAGCACCAAAGAAGCGTTTCGGTTTGTGGAGAGCATTGGCATCCACCCCACCGGAAAGCACTTTACCGGAAGCCGGTTGTACGGTATTGAAGGCACGGGCCAGACGGGTAATGGAGTCGAGGACGATGACCACATCGTGACCACATTCAACCATCCGTTTGGCTTTTTCCAAAACGATGCTGGCCACTTTTACGTGTTTTTCTGCGGGCTCGTCAAAGGTAGAAGCCACCACTTCGGCTTTTACCGAACGGGCCATGTCGGTCACCTCTTCCGGGCGTTCGTCGATGAGCAGGATGATCAGGGTTACTTCCGGATTGTTGGCCCGGATGCTCTTGGCAACCTTTTGCAGCAAGACTGTTTTTCCGGTACGGGGAGGGGCGACGATCAGACCGCGCTGACCTTTGCCGATGGGAGTGACCAGATCGACGACCCGGGTGGAATATTCTGCCGGTTCTCTTTCCAGCAGCAGCCGGTTGGTCGGGAAGTAGGGTTCCAGACTGTTGAAAGGGACGATGTTCCGTTTGCGTTCCGGAGATTCATTGTTGATCGATTCAACCTTGAGCATGGCAAAGAAACGTTCTTTTTCCCGTGGGGGGCGGATGATTCCGGTGAGGAAATCACCGGTTTTGAGAGCAAAACGTTTGATCTGCGAGGGGCTGAGGTAGATGTCTTCCGGAGAAGGCAGATAGCTGTAGATCGGAGAACGCAAAAAGCCGAAGCCGTCCGGCAGGACTTCCAGATAACCGCTGCCGTACAGGACGCCATTCTTTTCTGCTCCGGCCCGGAGGATTTCGCAGATCAGAGTGGATTTTTCCAGTGCGCCGATGCCTTCGATACCGAGTTCAACGCCCATTGCGGCCAGTTCCCGGATGGATTTTTCCTGAAGCTCGGTGATGTTGAGCTTGGGGGCATTGGGATCGATCACGATATTTTCTTCATCGATGAAATCGTCCTGATTGGAATTGTTATTGTGATTGTTCCGGTGGTTGTTCCGGTTGTTTTTGTTGCGCCGGTTGTTTTTGTTGTTGTGGCGATTGTTACCGTTGTTATTGTGGTTGTTCCGGTGATTGTTTTCCTCCTGACGGGGAGCCGGAGGAACCGGCTGGGCAGGAGTGGTTTCGCTTTCATGCGGACAGATCGCCGTCGGATCGGGAATATTGGTGTGGTTTTCCCGCTGAGGTTGCGGTTGAACCGGGGCAGCTTCCATCACCGGTTCCGGAGCTTGGACCGGTGCGGGAACAACTTTGGTTTCCCGTGGTTCCGATTGAGGAGCCGTTTCATTTGCAGCCGTTTGTGCAGCAGGAGCAGCGGCATTTTCTTCAACTTTCTTTTTAGGCGGACGGCCGCGACGTTTCGGGGTCGGAGCTGCCGGAGTTTCGGCGGGAATTGCGAAGAGGTCGTTTTCGTTGTTCATAATTTTGTCAAAACCTGCTTTTTTACATATTGAATATTTTACTTTAAATCTTTATTTTCAATCTGTCTGACCAATTCGTTCAACTGCAAATGAAGCATTTCCAGAGAACCGTTATTGATCACGGCAAAATCGGCATATTCCAGTTTTAATGCCGGATCGAGCTGCCGGGAATCCCGTTTTTTCATCTCTTCCTGAGTGTAGTTTCGGTTGCGCAGCCGGATTTTGCGCAGTTCCGGATCGGTCCAGAGAGTCAATACGGCATCAAAAAAGTGTTCGTAATGGCTTTCAAACAGCAGAGGTACTTCAAAAATACCATGAATACCATCTTTGCGGCAAAGATCGATCTCTGACTGCATTTGTTTTTCCAGCAGCGGATAGAGCATTGCGGTCAGAGCTTTCATTTTTTCCGGGTTGGCGAATGCTGACTGGGCAATTACACTGCGGTCAATTTTGTTTTCTGCAGTTACGGCCTGTTCTCCGAAAAGTTCCCGGACTTTTGCGAGAAGCTCTTCTGCTCCTGAGTCATACAGATCGTGGCACGCCCGGTCAGCGTCAAAAGTGTGCCATGATTGTTTTTTAAAGTATTCCAGGACGGTGCTTTTACCACCGCCAAAGGCTCCGGTCAAACCGAGAATCATAAATAAAACCTTGAAGTTGTCCACGAAATTATGCCGGTAATAAAATACCATACAACTCTGTGGAGATCTGTTTGCGGGATTTTTTGAACAGCGATTGTTCCGGAATGAACTGCCGGAATTAACGTTTGCTTACACTAAATATAATACAAAAATATGATTTTGCAAGTGAAGCGGACAAAAAATCTTTAATATTCAATGACTGAAATTATTTTGGCAGGATCGGCTTGTATTTTTATGCGTAAGGATGTATTTTAAACTGACGTTATTTGAATGGAAAATTTGGATGAGATTATGAATAAAATTGGAATCGCAATAGGAGCTTTGGCAATGTTTAATCTGTGCGCTCAGGAATATCCCCTGCAGACTGTTTTTGAAAAAATCCACAAATCTCCCGCTCCGGAAAATTGGTCCCCCTCCGGAGCCGATCGCAACATCTATCTGGATATGATGGAACCCATCATTCGCAACGCCGCCAACTGGGTGGACGAAAAAGGCGCGATCATCGATCCGGTCATCAAACGGGAATGGGATCAGACCTCCTGCCGTTTTGCTTCTCCGGCGTCTATTCTGTTAAAGTTCGGACGGATCCCGGAGCTGAAAGATTCCGTATTCAAGGTTATGGATTACTGCTGTGCCAAGCTGCCGCAGCTGCGGAAAAAAGAATCTCCTGACTTCTGGATGCGGGAACTGGTGACGGCGATCTGCGCTTTGGAAGGGATCGCCCCGGCTGAACGCATCGCCAAATGGAAAGCCGATCTTGCCAAAGTCGAACCTGAGATAGTCTACTACCGCGTGAAACCCGATCATGTCGATTTGCATACCATTGCCAACTGGGTGGTCTACTCTTCCTCCGGCGAATCAATGCGTCAAAGCATCGGTATCGGTGGTGGAAATTATCTGTGGGGCAACAGATTTTTTGATGTGTATATGTCCGGGCAGCTTCTCAACTTCAATGCCAACGGATTGTATCGTGACCCGCACGACCCCTTTACCTACGATTTTACCACCCGGCTGCAGGTTACGGCGGCATTGAGTTACGGATACAATGGTAAACTTGCCGGAACATTGCGGAAGATTCTGGATAAAGGTGCCAAAACCACCTTGCTTTATATGCCGCCGCAGGGAACGGCTCCATTCGGAGGCCGCTCGGCTTTGTTCAACTTTCAGGAAGGTATCATTGCCGCATTGTGTGAATATAACGCCAATGTTTACAAAACGAGCGACCCGGAACTTGCCGGGGCATTCAAGCGGCAGGCACATTTGAGTGCGATCGAAGTCAAAAAACATTTTACCGATTCCGCTCAACCTTTCCATATCAAGAACCGTTTTCCCATTATGAGCCGCCACGGCTGTGACAGCTACGGACACTATTCGGTCTATTCGCTCTATGCCGCTTCGGTTTTGGGTATTGCTGCGTTATGGGCGGATGATACCATCGCTGAAAAGCCCTGTCCGTCGGAAAAAGGTAATTACTCGTTTGCGATGACCGACTCATTTTACAAGGTCTTCGGAAATGCCCACGGCCATGCGCTGCAGTTCAATTTTTCAGATGACTTCAGAAATGATTCTGTCGGATTGGGACGGATTCTGCTTAAAGGTGCTCCGTATGCCGTGTTACCGGTTCTGCCCTTTACCCGAACTCCGAAGTATGTCACTGGCGACAATGGATCGCGCAAAAATTGTTCCATCACCGCCGTTTGGAAAGATGAACAGAATAATGTCGTCAACGCCGCCGATGGTGCCGGACGCTGGTTTTTCCGTCCCGGAAAAGACGGTGATTTTACGGTAGTACAGCATTATCAGGGATGTAAAATCACTTGGGATTGCCGCTTTGAAGAAAAAGGCGTTATGGTGACGATCCTGCTTGAAGGCAAATACAATGACGGCAAAATCACTCTCCCGCTTCTGGAAAACAATGGCGAAAAGACCTTCTCCGCCAATCTCAACGGTGCAACTATCGATATTGCCAATGTCAATATCGTAAACCTGACCGAGATCCCCTTCCAACCGACCGATGTCCGTCTGGTCAACCGCAGCGGTATCTACCGCCTCTACAACATCCCCCTGAATAAAGACGGCGCAGCTGTTCTCCGGTTTTCGGTAAAATGATGTTGGAAGCGGGGGGGAAGGAAAACACTTTTTTTCACGGGAAAAACAGTTTTTTCCTTCCCCCCTGCACCCCCCATCTTTTTTCAAAAAAAGCGAGG
>JAZRNP010000046.1:0-13867 GCA_045648225.1 Victivallaceae bacterium
GACCTTTTGTTCAGCAGGCCAGCCACAATATTGATTTGTACACCTGGTTTTTCGGAGTGCCGGAAAAAGTTCATGCTTTTACCGGAACTTTTGTTCATCCCATGGAGGGTGAAGATTACGGCGTTGCCATCTGCCGCCATACGGACGGTATGATCGGAACGATCACCGCTTCAACGGCTTCCAAACCCGGATTCGATGCTGAAATGACCATCCGCAGTGAAAAGGGTACCATCGTTCTTAAAGGTGACCGGATCACTCAATGGCTGATCGATGATCTGCCCAATCCGGCAGAAGAACCGGAAAAAGAACTGCACTCCGGAGCTTCCACTAACGCCGTGACCTCCACCATCGGCCATGAAATACTGCTGCGGGATTTCGCCGACAAGGCTTTGAATGGCGGCGAAGTTATGGTTTCCGGAACTTCCGCCCGGGAGGCTTCGGAACTTATTCTGCGGATTTACGAGGCGGCAGGCTGCTGAAATCTTACAGCGAAGTCCGTCCCTTGAGGCGGCCGGAGCTGTCGTAGTGGTAGATCGTGTTTCCGCTGCGAACCGATCTCCCGGCAGATGAACCGTTGCTGTTGTAGTAATAGGTGGTGTTTCCGCTGGTTTGCGATCTTCCGGCGGATGAACCGTTGCTGTTGTAGTAATAGGTGGTGTTTCCGCTGCTGTGAGATCTCCCGGCAGACGAACCGTTACTGTTGTAATAGTAGGTGTTATTTCCACTGGTCTGCGATCTTCCGGCAGATGAACCGTTGCTGTTGTAGTAATAGGTGGTGTTTCCGCTGGTTTGCGATCTTCCGGCAGACGAACCGTTGCTGTTGTAGTAATAGGTGGTTTTATTGGCGGTTTTGGGTTGATTCGCCGGAGAGAACGGCCGGGTGATATTTCTGCTGAAAAGCGGAATTGCGGCAATGGACAGCAGGATGAGCAGAACTGACTTATTCATTTTTTCTCCTTTGCAACTCTTATTTGCCAATGGCGATAAGTACTACTCCGGTCAGCAGCAACGCCAGTGCAGCGGCTTTGCTTTTGAGCTGCGAATCTTTAAAAAGTTTCGCCCCTACAGAAAATGTTACCACACAACTGCACCGGCGCACCAGAGAAATCATCGATATCGGAGCATTGTCTGCGCTCAATGCATAAAAATAAGCGTAATCAGCCATGATCAGCAGTATGCCGGTGGCCGGAATCGTCCACTTCCATTTGAAATTATAAGTTTTGCGGAACAGAGTACGGATGAGCAGTGCCGCTCCCAGAACCAGAACCAGATTCACGGAAAAATAAAATTGGAGCACCTGCCGGTCGATCCGGATCACATTGAGCAGATATTTGTCGTACAATGCCGAAAACGCTCCGAGCAGCGTTCCGGAAACAATCAGGACGATCCCCTTGCTTTTCCAGTTGAATCCCTCTGATTTGCCGATGAAATTGAACAGAAGATAGCCGATGAAAATGATGAACATCCCGACCGCCTGAAGCGGAGCCGGGGTCTCGTGGTAGATCAGGATTCCGCCGATGGCTGTCCACAATGGAGAGGTCGCCCGGAGAGGGGAGGCGAGGGTGATCGGCAATTCCCGCATGGCGTAGAAAACGCACACCCAGCTGCCGGCAACAATGGCAGCTTTGAGCAGAGTCAGAAGATAAGTTGAAATGTCGCAGCTGACGGCCTGCGCTGCATTCCCGGTTAAAAAGGTCACGCCGACAAAGAACAGTGTTCCGCTTGCAGTTGCCAGAAAAAGTACCGGCATGACCGCATTATCCCTGACTGCAGCTTTTTTGCAGAGGTCATAAACTCCCAGGGTCAGTGCGGAAAAAAGTATCGGTAAGAACCAGTTGACTGCCATGATCTCTTATTTGCCTCCGCCATTCAAGGCCGCTATTGCGACCGCGATCATATTTCCGGCACCGGTAAAGATGATTTGGGCCGCTAAAGCTACGATATACATACCGGTCAGTTTGCTGAGAATATTCAAGCCTTTCTGTTTCAGGAGTTTTTCCAGATGGCGTCCGTAGTAGAGCATCACTCCGACCAGAACGCTTGCTACGATGATGGCAATAACCTCCATCAGGCAGTTGAGCGGATTTTTGAATGCTCCCTGGCCCATGACCAGAAGTGTACCGATGGTTCCGGGGCCGACCGTGGTGGGAATTGCCAGCGGAACCACCGCCGGGTCGCTGGAATATTCGCCCAGATCCCGGGCTTTCGGAGGATCTCCGCCGCGCACCATATCGATCCCGCTGAGCATCAGCACCAATCCGGCACCGATCCGGAATGCATCAAGAGAGATTCCCAGATACTGAAATATCACGGCTCCGAACAAATAGATGACGACCGTAGCCACCGTCACGGCGGTTCCGACCCGGAGAGCCAGCTTCTTTTGCGCTCTGGGATCCAGAGAGGCACAGGTCGAAACGAATACCGACAAAATAAAGAACGGGGTCAACAGTAAAAAAAGTTTGATGATAACGGCGATGCCGGAGGTGATGCTTGTACCCATAATAAAAATCCTTCATTGAAAAACCGTGCTGCCTGTCCGGTTTTAAACCGGGCGGAAACTGGTGCTTAATATAACACCGGCAGGGAGGTTTTTCAAGAAGGATCGGCAGTCCGAACGGCGCAAAATTACGGCATATTGCCTCTGGCGGCGACCTCTTTCCAATGAGCCTTGCTGACTTTGAAGTTCTGATCTCCGAGGACAGAGAGTTCCAGGACCCAGCATTGTCCGGTTTTGGTGTTGGTGCGGAGCATGACTTTTCTGGTGTTGCTCGGGCTCTGCGGAGAAGAAACATTTATCTCCGCCGCCAGAATCATGTAGTGCGCCGGAGTGTACTCCTGAGTGGTGACATTTTCCTGCGCACCGGCTTTGGAAAGCATGATGTGGATCAGTGCTGCAGAAAGCAATGCCAGTGCCGCTGCCAGACTCATTTTCAACAGTTTTCCGTTCATAATATTTTCTCCTCTCTTTTTCTGCGGCAACATTTTCCAATGCCGCTTACAGTTTGAAAAATATAAGCGAAAATCATCTCTTATCAAGTATCAGATATTGAAAAAAATACAAATCGGTGATATATTATGTCCGTGTGCAGTCGTGCTGTTTGAAAAGAGCGTGATTGTTGATTAAAGAGTACTTGCAACGCCGCAGAATGCGGCAGACTGGTGGAGATATGGAAACAACCCTTTCAGAAAAGGTCATGGTCGGTAACGCAATGGGGCTTCATGCCCGTCCTGCGGCCCAACTGGTCCATATTGCCAATAAATTCAAGTCGTCGGTATCCGTCTGCAAAGCGGATGGTTCGGCGAGTGCGGATTGCCGCAGTGTACTGGCTCTGCTGATGCTTGCCGCCAGCTGCGGAACCGAGTTGGAAGTCCGGGCATCCGGCGTGGATGCAGCTGATGCGATCAGCGAGATTTCCGCTTATTTCCAGTGCAAGTTCGGCGAACAATAAGAATAGTTTTTGGTGGTGGATATTCAGTTATGCTCAGTCCCAGTTGTACTGTTCAGGCGATCCCGGTAGCCCCCGGTATTGCTATCGGCGGCATTATGCGGGTCGGCGGAACTCCCCGGGAATTGCCGGAACCGGTAGTGCTTGCCCCCGAAATGGCGGTTCCGGAAATGGCCCGCTTCAACTCTGCTCTGGAAAAAACCCGCCTCGAGTTGTGTGCGCTCCGGGATGAGCTGCGCCAGCGTCTGGCTGATTCTGCCATCGGAATTTTTGATGCACATATCCTGCTGCTTGAAGATCAATTGCTCCTTTCCGAAGTTCACAAGGGAATACAGCAGGATCACTACAGTGCCGAATATGCCGTTTATGCTACAATTGAAAAATTCTATGCCGTTTTCGGTGCGGTGGATGATGAATATCTCCGGGAACGTGCCGTCGATCTCCGGGATGTCGGCAACCGGATCCTGGACAACCTCTCCGGAGTTGATGTCGCTGCAGTGGCCTACAATGAACCGAGAATCGTCATTGCTTCCAACCTTACTCCGTCGGAAACGGTCGGTTTGGACCGGAACTTTGTGCTTGGTTTTGCCACCGAAACCGGAAGTGCCACCAGCCATACTGCGATTCTGGCACGTTCTCTGAAACTGCCCGCTGTCGTCGGTGTCCCCCGGGAAATTCTGGATCATCTGACCATCGCCGACCAGTTGATAATCGACGGATTCAGCGGCAAAGTCATCGTAAACCCGGATCAGCGTACCCGGGAATCCTACCAGCTTAAGCGGCAGGAGGCGATGAAATTTTACTTTGAACTTACCGGCGAAAGGGATCTGCCGCCGGAAACAATTGACGGTTTCCAGCTGCAGCTTGCCGCTAATCTGGATGCCGATCAGGATTATCAGGAGGTCAAATCGGCCGGCGGTTGCGGTGTCGGACTGTTCCGGACGGAATTCCTCTTTATGGATCCGGATAAACTTCCGGACGAGGAGCTCCAGTACAATATCTACAAAGATCTGCTGGTCTCTGCCGGAAATCATTCCGTTATCATCCGCACCATCGATATCGGAGGCGACAAGTTGAACAGTGCAATCCAGCGGGCCAACGAACAGAATCCGTTCCTCGGACTGCGGGGAATTCGCCTCTGTCTGTTGGAGCAGAAAGAGTTGTTCGCCACCCAGCTGCGGGCACTGCTCCGGGCCGGAGTGCACGGTGATCTCCGGGTGATGCTGCCGATGGTCAGCAGTATTTTTGAACTGCGGGAAACCAAACAGATTATCGCAAATCTGCAAAAAGAACTTGCAGAACAGAACATCCCCTTCGTTCAGAAGTTGAAACTTGGAATTATGATCGAAACTCCGGTGGCGGCAATCATCGCCCGGCAATTTGCACCGGAAGTTGATTTTTTCAGTATCGGTACCAACGATCTTATACAGTACACCATGGCGGTTGACCGCAGCAATGAGCGGGTGGCATATCTTTACCGTCCGTCGCATCCGGCAATTCTGCATTTGATCCGTAATACCGTTGAGGCGGCAAAAGAGTACAATCTTTACGTCAGCGTCTGCGGACAGATGGCGGAAAGCATCATGTATACTCCGCTGCTGTTGGGGTTGGGAGTTAATGAATTGAGTATGCCGGTGGCTGCGATTCCGGTTCAGCGGCGGTTGATCCGCAGCATGAGTCTTGACGATTGCGAAGATCTGGTGCAAAAGGCACTGCACTGCAGCAATGCCAACGAGGTTAGCGATCTGACCCGGGAACTTATTGAAAAATCCGCTCCGGAAATGCTTGAACTTTGAGAAAGATTTTTTGTCATTATGAATGAACGCAAGGTGATTTATCTCTCCGGTCCGATAATGGATGAACATTCCGGAGCCGCCCGCGAGTGGCGGGATTCTGCCAAGATCCAGTTGGCGGAAAAATTCAAACTGCTCGATCCGATGCGCCGTAAATTTGTTGACCGGCAGGTCGATAGTGCCAACGAAATCGTGGAGTTTGATCTGCAGGATGTACGGGATGCTGATATAATTCTGGTAAATTACAACAAGCCGAGCATCGGTACGAGTATGGAAGTGTTTTTCGCCGCTCACGATCTGGGAAAGTTTGTGGTGGCATTTTCTCCGTTTGAATATAAAGACTGCAGCCCGTGGATGGCACGATTCTGCACCAAGATACTGCCGGATCTGGAATCGGCAACGCAATATATTCTGGATCACTTTTCAGAATAATTTTCAGAAAGAATGTTGAATAATGGGACGTTTTATCTATAATTGTTTCATGCCGCTGGTTTTCCTGTTTTTTCTGCCGAAACTGATCATCAAGTACCGGTCGCGCGGCGGATGGAAAGATACTTATGGCGAACGGTTTGCCCGTTTCGGCAGCCGGACGGAAGAGTTGAAGGAATTCCGGGGCGCGATCTGGATCCATGCCGTCAGTGTCGGCGAAACGATCGTGGCTCTTACCATGATCCGCCGTTATCTGGAACGTTTCCCGGAACGCCGTTTTGTGATTTCGACCACGACTACTACCGGACAGGATGTCGCCCGGAGTAATCTGCCGGATAATACGACCGTGATCTTCTGTCCGTTGGATTTTCCGTGGATGGTCCGCCGGGCACTGGATCTGCTCCGTCCCTCCCAGCTGGTGATCTTTGAAACTGAAATCTGGCCTAACCTTATTTCGCTTGCCGGAAAACGGAATATCCCGGTATCGCTGATCAACGGCAGATTATCCGATAAATCGGCCCGTGGCTACCGCCGGATGAAGCTCTTTTTTGCACCACTGCTGAATAAATTTGATCAGATTCTGGCGCAGAGTGATTCCGATGCCGCCCGTTTTCTTTCGGTGGCTCCCAAAGCTGCAGTTCGCAACGGAGGAAATTTGAAATTTGATCAGAAACTTCCTGTACTGGATTCGGAAAATATTCTGCATCCCTACATCGGAGATGGCATCGTTCTGCTTGCCGGAAGCACTCACCCCGGTGAGGAGGAGTTGATCGTCAGTTGTTTCAAAGAACTCAAAACTCAATTCCCGGAACTCAAACTGGTCATCGTGCCCCGGCACGCTGAACGCGGTAAGGATATCGCTATGATGCTGGAATATGAAAAGTGTTCCTGTGTCCGGCGCAGTGTCAAAGGATTCCCGGATGAAAAGGTCGATGTGCTGCTCGCTGATACCACTGGAGAGATGCTCAATTTTATGAAAGATGCCGACATTGTCATCATGGGTAAGAGTTTCGCCGGACACGATGAAGGGCACAATCTGATCGAACCTGCTTTGCTTGCCAAGCCGGTCGTGACCGGAACTGTTTTGCGTAATTTCCGTTATCTGCTCAATATCATGAACGAAGCCGGAGCTGTGGTGACCGCTGATGATGAAAGTTTGAGCGGTGTTCTGCGGGATCTGCTTGCCGACCCGGAAACACGCCGTGCCCTCGGGCAGAAAGCCTGTTCGGTCATCGGTGCCAACGGCGGCGCGGTCGATCGGGCGGTCGAAGCGATAGAATGTCTTATGAAAAAATGAAAAATCATTTTTGGAGCAAAGCATTTGCCGGTTTTCTCCTGTGTGCCGGTATAGTTGTCTGTGGCGCAGTCCCGATGAAAAAATTTGCTTCCGGAAGTGCCGGAGCATTGCTGGTTCAGGAAAATTATCTTTATGCTGCAATTCAGGGCAAGCTCCATACCTACGATATATCCGTTCCCGGTAATCCCCGGCTTCTGAGTTCTGCTGATGCAGCCGGGAACCGGCAGATGGTCAAAGCCGGAAAATATCTCTATTTGAGCTGCCGGGTATCCGGAGTTCAGGTCTTTTCTCTGGATGATCCGGCGCGTCCCCGGAGCGTAAATCGTTTTTATCCGGCTGAGCTTGCCACCGGCCTTGCGGTGTCAGGCGATGTGCTGGCGGTGACATTACGGGTCTACGGAGTTGAATTTTTTGATATCAGCAACCCGCTGCAGATCCGTTCGCTCGGGTTGCTTCGCACCAAAGAGGCACAATCTGCCGAATTTTTCGGAAAGGGCCGGATCGCTATCGGAGACTGGGGTGCCCGGGAGGTTGCGATTGCTGATGTCCGTAACTTTGATAAATTGAAAGTTTCCCGGAGAATATCTCTTGACGGTTACGCTGACGGCGTGATGGTTCAGGGGAAATATCTGTTTGCCGCCACCGGAATGCACGCCCCCGTACAGGTTCCGGATTATCAGGGCAGGGGTAATGGATTGGAAATATTTGATATCTCTGATTTGAAAAATATTGTTCGCTCCGGCAGTGTCAAATTTGACCGGACTCCGAAGATGTTTCCTGATTGGTGGTCGGTGAAAGTTTCCGGAAATTACGCCTTTGTCGGCAATTCGGTCAATGGAGTTTTTGTGGTCGATGTTACTGATAAAAAAAATCCGGTGACGCTGCACAATGTGAAAATTCCCGGAGATGCGGTATCTCAAGTTGCCGTCGGAAATGGGGCGGTCTATTTTTCCGGACATCGCAGCGGACTCTATCTGTTGGAATATCCGGGCGCAAAAGCTGTCGTCCCGGAGAAATCGGAGGTGAATTTACCGGTTCGTAAAAATTCTGTTATGCCGGAAGTTCCCGGATTGAAAAATCTTCCTTTGCCCGGTTTCGTCTGGAGCTTGGATAAATGGAATGATATGCTTTATGCCGCCTGCGGTTCCGGCGGTGCCAGAGAGTTTGAAATTACTCCGGATGGCAAGCTGATCGCCCGCCGGGTTTTCCCGGGAAGTGCCATGGATTGTGCAGTTTCGGAGAAGCTCTTTATCATCGCCGCTGACAGTGAATTGAAAATTTTTGACCGGAAGAGCGGAAAACTTTTGAGTTCAACTCCTGCCGGTTCCCGGGGGCCGTTCCTGCAATTGCGGCTCTACGGAGATATGTTGTGCACCGGTGGACGGAGCGGGGCGTTTACTCTGTGGAAAATTTCCACTCCGGAAAAACCGGTGGTGATCGGCAAATTTTCCGGAGGAGGCATCCTGTATCACGATATGCTGCCGGAACGGGCGGTGAAAAATCTTTTCCCGGTCAACTGGCACAGCCGCTTTCCCCGCTGGTACAATGCCGGAGCCGGAAAAGAAGTTGCCGCGTTGTCCGGGTTCTCCCGGTGCAGTAATCAAACCAACGGTATTACTGAAATCGGAGGAAAGTTTTATCTTATCGCCCGCAAAGGCGTGCTCTGCCTTGATCCGGTTGCTTTGAAACAGGCGAAACTGCTGCCCATGGTGCCGCTTAATTCCGGAATTCCGACTTCTGACGGAAATTTGATTGCACTCAGCAATCGCCGTACCGGGAGAATTTATTTTTACAATTTTGACGGCAAACGCTTTACCATGCTCCGGAAACGGAATATCAATTTGAGTTTTGCGGTTCCCGGCAGAGTTATTTTCCATAACCGGAAAGCCTTTATCCCCGCCGGACTCTGCGGTATTTACTGCGAACGGTGATTCCTCTGCAGGATGCTCTTTCCTGTGAAATGTGAAGCACCGCAACCAGGATTTTCAATTTGCAGAAGCTCAGTTTGTTGCTAATATTCACTTGCATTAAGTTGAATGTTCAACTATATTATCTCTGTCAACCATAAAATTGAAGGATTTATGCACCATGATAGAAGCTCCCTGGCTCAGAACGATGGAGCCTTTTCAGATTTTCGGCAACACCTGGTTTGTCGGTTCCCGCCCCGCCTCAACTCACATTATTGATACCGGGGACGGCCTGATCCTGCTGGATAGCGGCTATCAGGAACGGCTCTATTTAGTGATAAATTCCATCTGGAAATGCGGATTTTCTCCGTATGACATAAAATATATCATACATTCTCACGGACATATCGACCATGCGGCTGCGACCAAAGCTCTGGTTGAACTCACCGGCGCAAAGACTTTTATCGGTGAAGCTGATTGCGGCATGGTAAACGGTTCCCGGCCGGAATTCACCTGGGCAAATGAATACAACACCACTCAACCGACCGCTTTTGATCCGGATGTGCTGCTGCATGACGGCGACAGAATAACTCTTGGCAATGTGGAAATCGAATGCGTTTCCACTCCCGGCCATACTCCGGGAACTATCTCTTTTTTCTGGAACATGGAAGTTGACGGCAAGGTCTACCGCGCCGGAACCATGGGCGGAGCCGGACTCAACACCCTCAAATCGGAATATATCCACCGGCTTCATCTGGAAAACGACGATGGGCGCGGTGCGTTTCGCAAAAGCATCGCCCGCTGCCGTCAGGAAAAGGTGGATGTTTTCATCGGTAATCACGCCGGACACAACCAGACTCCGGAACGGTATCAGCGTTTGTGCGCCGGAGACAAATATGCATTTGTCGATCCGACAGCATGGCCGACATTTCTCGACCAGTGTGAAGAAAAGCTCAATCAGCTTGAAATTGAAGATCCGCTTTGAAAAACGGCAGACAGTTTCTATATGCATTTCGTTAAATTGATATAAAGTGGAAAAGGATAGTTCGTATGAAACAAAAAAATTTCACTCTGATCGAACTCTTGGTCGTTATTGCCATTATCGCAATCCTTGCGGCCATACTGCTGCCGGCATTGCAGAGTTCTCGGGAACGCGGCAGAAGTGCATCCTGTATCAATAATTTAAGGCAGATCGGTGCTCTTTTCAGCACTTACAGTGATACCTTTGACGATATCGTGCCTCCGTACGAATGGAAACGACCGGCCGGCAGTACCGGCAGCGGCAGTACAATTCACTGGCTTGATGCAACTGACAGTTGGTTTGTCCAGCAGTTCAATCCTAAAGCTACCAGTACAAATTATCCGCAGGTGTTGACCTGTGCGTCTGTAGTCAAAACCAATCTGAGCTGGAAGCAGTTCGCTATGCCGCACGGATCGAGTTTTTCGGCATATTATCCCAATATACCTGATACGGTCGGCTGGGCAACAAAGCGCAATATGTTCAAAAAAATTTCCAAGGTCGTTCAGGCGATTGACTCCAAAGGATATACCAGTTATAATGGTGCCAATGAAAAATATTTTATAAAAACCGGTACCGATTTACGTCTGGATTGGCGTCACGGCGGCAGGATAAATGCCGTTGCCATGGACGGGCATGCCGAAACTACGGACAGTCTGATCAAGACTGCTGATCGTAAATTTCCGGACAAACAGCAGCATTTGCCCTGATTTCAAACAACCACAAGGAGTAGCATGCGATGAGATATACAGGAGTTTTATGCCTTTTTCTGGCGGCAGGTTCGATTTTGAGTGCCGCAGACATTCCTTTTGAACGGCAGGTCTATAAGAGCTCCATGAAAGTCGGTTCCCGTCCCCGTCAGACCAAACATACTTTGATTTACGGACGTATCCAGCCGTACAATCTTTACGGAAACTATATGGACAAATGGATCGACCGTCCGCTTTATCACAATTCGGCATGGCGTACAGAAGCTGACGGCGCAGTCAAAGCATTTCATCAGGATATGCGTGCGGCGATGGAGTATGAGATCGAAGGTTTTACCATGTTGGGCAATTCCTACAGTACCCGGTACCGTGATGCGTTGAGACTGATCGGCAAAAATCCTCCGGTTTCCGGATTTTCTTTTATGCCGGGAATGAGCTGGCGCACTGCTCCGGGGCCGATGGACAGTAATAATTTCAAGTGGGCGTTCGGCAGTAAAATTGCCCCGCGGATCAATGGCAAACTTCCCTTTTTCAGTTACGGCAACGCCACAAAGGACGGGGTGAAAAATTACCGGGAATTTCTGAAAAAGAATAATTGGCAGGATTCTTTGCTTTTCGGCGGGATCTGGCTGAATGTTTACAACAAACTCCGCAACGGCGTTCTGCCTGCAGAACACCTTGCCAATGCCCGGAAAACTCTTGAAGCCCGCCTCGGATATCTGGACGGAGTCATTCTGACCAACAGCCATATGTACCGCAATCCGGCAAAAGATTACTTCCTTTCGGTGAAATTCTATCCGGAACTGGATGAAAAATATCTCGCTCCGATGTTTGAAAAAGTTTATTCCGATCCCCGGTTCAAAGGTAAACTGCTCGGTTTCAATGTCCGCCACTGTTACGTCGGCCACATGAGCGGCGTGGTGGAGGCTGAACAGGGGACTCTGCAGCTGCGTGAAGCGATGGACACGGCAATGCTTTACAATCCGGATATCATCTCTCTTGTGGAGTGGAATGAAGCCAATGAAAACACCTCTTTCCAACCCTCCGTGCTCAATGGTAAAGTTTTGATGCGGCTCATCCGCTGCTATGCCCGTTTTCTCAAAGGTGAAAAAACAACTCCGCTTACCGGTGATGATGTATCCATCCCGCCGCTTGCAGTTTCAGTACGCCGGACGGTGAAACTTGGAGAGATGTACCGTCTTGAACTGCTCAATATTCCCGATACCGACAGCAGTGAAAAATATTCGGTCAAGGCAAAGCTGGTTGATGAAAACGGCAAGTTCGTGATGGAGTTTCCTGTGGAAACTTTTGACCGGAGCAAACTTGCCAGCGTAACTTTCAAAGTGCCGAGCGAAAAACTTTCTCTTTGCAAAACTTTGATCCCGCAGCTGGAGATCGTTTATCAGGGCAAAAATTTGAAGTATAACAATTTGCGTTTCACCCGGTTGGAAGTTTCGGCCGGATGGGATTACAAAGAGATCCGCACTGCGCTGCGGGATCTTCCTCAAGTTTCCATGAAGGCCGTTTTGCAGGATGAAAAAATCACCGCTTCATTTGACGGCGGCAACGAGATTCTGCAATCTTTTGAATTGCTCCACAATGACCGGGAATTGTTTGCCGTTGACAATGCGCCTTTGATTGATCCGGCGAAATATGATACCATTCTGGTCAAATTCGGAGCTCGCAAGCAGGGGAATCTTCCGGTAAAAATCAGTGCGGAAAATGTCGATTCTTTGAAGTTCAAGCCGTGGGGTGCGCCTTACAGCGGTTTTGGAAAAATGGTTCAGCAGGGCAAGGTGATTTCCGGCGAATTGCTCTTCTGGCATGATGGTGCCGCTTTGCTTCTGGGAATTCCCAAAGCGGCGGACAACGCTGTTATCAATATTGAAGTTTCCGGCAAAAAGGTGAGTGCTTCTGTCGCCGATATCCGCAAAAACGGTAATTTCGGAGCGGAAATTGGGATGCTCTGTCACGTTTATCTGGAAAAACGCAATTATCTTGCCGATCATCCTCGCGCATTGAATCAGCGCAAAGCGGAGTTCACTTTCCCGGTGAAACATCTCACCGGCGTGTTCCATGTGCGGGCGGTTACGGCCAGCGGCAAAGTTCTCCGTTCCGGCCCCATTGTCCCCAAGATGCATATCCGTCCGGTAGCACATCCGGTCTATTCGGCGAAATCTGCCAAATCCTGCAGTGTCATGGTGCCCGGCAATGAAATCAAGCATCTCAAATATACTTTCAACTGCGAACTCGGAACCGTTTTCAAATGTAATTATCCGGAATTTGACGGCCGCTTGGGAGCCGGTTTCCGCTATGTCTATCCCATGTGGCACGCCCGTTTGCCCAAAGGTGCCGGAACGTGTGCTCCGGAGATTGCCGACGGCGTTTTGAAGTTTGACGGCAAAGGCAATTATGTCGTATTGCCGGTGGATGCGCTTCCGGCGGGAGCGTTTACGGTGAAGTTCAGCTGTAAGCCGCTGAGCCGGACCAATATGGTGCTTTTCCGGCATGCAAAATACATCCCGACTTCGATAGAAAGTTGGATCGAAGATGGCAAGCTTAAACTCGGCTACACCTCAATGGGCCTCAATTACCGTAACTTCAGCCACGATTTTGAAACCGGTCTTGATATCAACATCGGCGCATGGAACGATATTGAAATCAGTTACAATTATGAGTATCTGAAAGCAAAAGTCAACGGAAAAATGGCGATATTTCCCTTTAACAAACGTCCGGGCAACTATTCTACCGCCTGTTTCGGCGGCTTCAATCAGCTGGATAAAAATTGCATCGGCCGGGATTTGAAATTTTTCCACGGCGAATTGCGTTCACTGGAAATCATCCACACCGCTTCTCCCGGTCTGACCGCCGGAGAAAAAGCCGCTATGGAGGCCCGGAAATCTGCCGATGCCCGCCGGATCAATCTCAATGGAAAATTCCTCGGCAGCAAACTCCCCCGGCAGTGGTATATCAATAAAGGTATGAAACCGCTGGGTACGACTTCGGTGAGTAAAACTACCGTCGGCAATGCGGTGAAACTTATTCCGCAGCCGGGTGCGGCCATGCAGATATACAGCGCACCTTTTGCATTGAAACCGGGCGAAAAGATCCGGCTCCGTCTTGAGGTCAAAGGTAAATCCGGTTCAGTCGGAATCAACTTTTACGATTCCCAAAGCCGTTATATCCGGTTGGGATTTTCAGAAAAATTTGTCGATGCCAAGGGCGTGAAGGAGTATACTTTCACCGTTCCGCCATCCGGCAAGGGTGGTG
>JAZRNP010000047.1:0-2702 GCA_045648225.1 Victivallaceae bacterium
GAAGTAAGATATATCCTGCTTGTCGATGCCGCCGGAGCAGAAAGTGAGTTCTTTATTGATCCAGTTTTCCGGTATCCGTACTTTTTGGCGGATCCAGACGCAGCCGTTTTCAGCGATATGGTGCTTGATCCAACTGCCGGGAACCACGAAATCCCGCCACTGGCTGTCATCAAAATCAACTTTGTTGAAGCCGAGTTTCAAACCTTCATTTTCGCCATCGGGACGGAGCAGGGATTTCAGGCGTTTGCCCGGATCGTTGTCGCTGCCGTCGCTGAAAACTTCTTTGTTGAGCTGATTGTTGCGGTATTGCAGGAGGCTTTCTCTGCTGTGCGGATTGGCGAGCAATGCCGCTTGACTCATCCAGGCTTCGGCGATTGTACCGCCCCACGCTGAAACGATAACACCGATCGGAACATCATCCAGATTCTTTTGCAGATAGAACCCGAACCAGGCGGCGATGGCGGAACAGTCGGCATCAATATTTTTCCAAGTCCCGTCAACGAAACTTTCCTCGCAGCCGGTGGCCTTGTTGGGGACAGAAAAGTAACGGAAACGTTCCGGATTTTCGACGGTTTCAAAAAATTCCTTTTCCTGTTCCCGTGAAAGCGGGATCTCACTTCCGGTTTTATCAGCACGGCTGTCGGCGTTGAGCCGGTATGCCATGTTGGATTGGCCGGAGGCCAGATAAAGGTCGCCGATGAGGATGTTTTTGAGTTCAACCGATTCGTTCCCGGCAGATATTTTCATGGTGAATGGACCGCAGGCGGAGTGCTCAGGGAAGAAAAGTTTGAACTCTCCGGATGACGAACTGCGGCAGAAACAACGGGTATCGTTTAATTCACCAGTGACCATGGTGTCGGGAACTGTTTTTCCCCAAACCGGAATTTGCACATTACGCTGCAGAATGGCACCGTCCTGAAAAATTGAAGCAAGCTGCATGATAAACCGACTCTTTGAATTTAATAAAAGTTGCGATTGAAATTAATATACCACCGATATGCAAATTTTCAATCCGGTGTCCGCAGAGTTTTTTTACTTAAAATTTTGTGAACATCTTGACTAAGCTGTTTATGAATGTTATATTAAAAGATGAATGTGTTTTTATGTAAGGATAATAAATAAGAAAGAAACAAATAAATGTTTGATTCATTGAGCGACAAGCTCCACGCAGTATTTAAAAAACTGCGCGGAGAGAGCCGCCTTTCGGAGTCCAACATCGCTGAGGCGATGCGGGAGATCCGGCTGGCGTTGTTGGAGGCCGATGTCAATATCGACGTCGCAAGTGCCTTTATCGAAAAAGTCAAATCAGAGTGCCTCGGTCAGGAGGTCCTTAAAAGCGTGACCCCGGGACAGCAGGTCGTCCGGGTAGTCAACGATGCCATCGTCGATTTGCTCGGCGGCGGAGTCCGGGAACTGGAGTTCAAAAACACTCCCTCGGTTATTATGCTCGTCGGTCTTCACGGCAGCGGTAAAACCACCACCGCCGGTAAACTTGCACTGAAACTCAAGCGTGACGGCAAGCGGGTTCTGCTGGTTGCCGGAGACGTTTACCGTCCCGCCGCTATCGATCAGCTGGAAACTCTCGGCCGGGAGATCGGCGTGCCGGTGCACGTTGAACGTACCAGTGTAAACGTTGCTGCTATCGCTTCCGATGCCGTTGCCGAAGCCAAAGCACAGGGGATGGATTGCGTTATCATCGATACCGCCGGACGGCTGCAGATCGATGATATGATGGTTCAGGAACTCATCCGTATCCGCCAGGCGGTCATGCCGGATGATATTCTGCTGGTAGCTGACGCTGCATTGGGACAGGAGGCGGTTTCCGTCGGTAAGCACTTCCACGAAGCGTTGGATCTGACCGGTTTTATTTTGACCAAACTTGATGGTGATGCCCGCGGCGGTGCGGCTTTGAGCATCCGTCAGGTGACCGGCGTTCCGATCAAATTTGCCGGTATGGGTGAAAAGCTTGATGCTCTTGAAGTATTCTATCCCGACCGGATGGCGAGCCGGATCCTCGGCATGGGTGACGTGGTCTCCCTCGTGGAAAAAGCAGCTGCCGAAATCGATGAAGAAGAGTCCAAAAAACTCTACGCCAAACTTAAAAAGAATCAGTTCGATTACAATGACTTCCTCTCTCAGCTCAAACAGATTTCCCGTTTGGGCGGTATGGAAGGTATTTTGAAATTTCTTCCCGGCGGACGGCAGATTTCCAATGCCATGGCCGGTGTCGATACCGGTGCTTTGAAACGGATGGAGGCCATGGTACTCTCCATGACCCCCGCTGAACGGGAAAATCCGGATATTATGGATTTCTCCCGGCGCAAACGTATTGCCAAAGGCTGCGGTATGCCCACTGAAGCGGTGAGCTCTTTTATCAAGCAGTTTGAGATGATGCGTAAAATGATGCGCCCCGGCGGTATGATCGGCAAGATGATGGCCGGCGGTACCATGCCCGAATTCGTCCCCGGCGGCGGATTGCAGTGCGCTCCGGCCGGTTTGAGCAAAAAAGAACAGGAAAAACGCAAAAAATTGGCCAAACTTGCCAAAAAAGAGCGTGCAAAACAGCGTAAACGCAAGAAGTGATTCAGGATTTTTTCTCGGAGGAAAATTATTATGTTGGGAGCATTTTTGATTATATTTGTCGGCATCGCCAGTGCTTATGGAGCTTACACCCAATGGGGCAGCGGCTGGGGAATCGCCAC
>JAZRNP010000048.1:0-5295 GCA_045648225.1 Victivallaceae bacterium
AGCGACCACGTCAAAGAGCTGTTTGACAGCATCTTTGTTGCGGAGCTTGGAGAAAGCCAGACGACGGTTGTGAACATCACCTTTTTTGCCGATGGTGATCAGACGTTCGGCAAAACGGCGTGCTTCTTTGGCCTTGACCAGAGTGGTCTCGATCTCACCATGGAAGAAAAGGCTGCTGACCATGTTGGCCAGCATCGCCCGGCGGTGAGCTCCGGAACGGCCGATCTTGAAAGTAGCAACTTTATGACGCATGATTAATTACTCTCCTCTGCATCGGCACGGACGCGGGCCGCTTCTGCTTCAAGAGCAGAGAGCAAACGGTCGCTGAGGGTCATACCCAGCTCCAAACCGAGCTTTTCGATTTTTTCTTTAATTTCATCCAGTGATTTTTTACCGAAGTTGCGGTATTTGAGCATCCGGCTTTCGGTTTTGTTACACAACTCGAAGACCAACTTGATATTGGCACTGTTCAGACAGTTCATCGCACGGACAGAAAGGTCGAGAACTTCGACATCCTGAGAGAGAAGCTTGAACAGTTTTTCTTCTTCATCGTTGAGCACAACATTTTTCTCCGGAACCTGAGAATCCATAAAGGGCTGCAGGTGATCACGGAGGATACGGGCGGCCTCTTCCAGCGCATTGCGCGGAGTGATACGGCCGTCGGTCCAAATCTCCAGTTCCAAGCTGTCCATTTCAGTTTCTTCACCGACACGGGCGGCTCCGACCTGATAATTGACATGAGACACCGGACTGAAAATGCAGTCGACCGGAATGGTTCCGATCGTCCGGGGAACAGTGCTCTCCTCTGCGGGGAGATAACCGCGTCCGGTAATGACCTCGATGACGGCATGGAATTTTTTATCTTTGTCCAGAGTGCAGATGATCTGATCAGGGTTCAGAACTTCAACACTGCTGTCGCAGATAATATCGCCGGCAGTAACGGGGCCCGCTTTGTCCTTGGTGATTTCCAGAGTTTTGGGTCCGGCAGAGTAAAGATTCAGCTTGACGCACTTCAAATTGAGCACGATCTCGGTGACATCTTCAACGACGTTTTCAAGTGAATCGAATTCATGCTTGGCGTCATCAATCCGGACAGAACAAATCGCAGTTCCGTCAAGACTGGACAGCAGCACCCGGCGCAAAGCATTTCCCAAAGTGTGACCGAAGCCGCGCTGAAACGGCTGTGCGGTAAACTTTGCATAAGTCGGGGTCTCGGTAGCTTCATCGACGACAATCGATTTGGGCATCGGGAAACCGATAGATGAATTCATAATACTTTCCTCCAAACTTGCTGTGTTCACAAAATTGAACACGTTTTCAACTCATTGGCATCCATTGCCGCAGTCACCATTGACTGCGGCACGAAACGGCACATCAGACACGACGGCGTTTCGGGGGGCGGCAACCGTTATGGGGAACCGGAGTGATATCTTTGATCACGCTGATTTCCATACCGGCGGCAGCGATTCCGCGAACGGCGGATTCACGACCGGCGCCGGGTCCTTTGATCCGGACTTCGACTTCTTTCATGCCGAGGAGTTGAGCTTTTTTGGCAGCGTCTCCAGCGATCAACTGGGCAGCGTAAGCGGTGCTCTTGCGGGAGCCTTTGAAACCGTTCTTACCGCCGGTCGACCAACTGATCACGTTACCGTGCAAGTCGGTGATAGTAACTTTGGTATTGTTAAATGTAGCAAGCACATAAGCGATACCGCTGGGAATGTAGCGACCGCTTTTGCCGCGCTGTTTGACCGCAGGAGCAGCAGCAGTGCTCTCAGCGGCGGTTTCAGCCGCATTATCCGCGATTTTCAAATCTGCATCAGCCATATTGTAAATCTCTTCTTTATAAATGGTTAATTCTCAATCAAACTCAGTTTACGCAGCATTACTTGCTGGCCAAACGACGCTGAGTTTTGTCACGGATAGCACCGATTGTAACCTTTTTACCTTTACGGGTACGGGCATTGGTTTTGGTGCGCTGTCCGCGAACCGGCAGATTGCGGCGGTGGCGGATACCGCGGTAGCAGTTGATCTGCTGCAGGCGGCGGATGTCAGCGGCAATGGTGCGGCGGAGGTCACCTTCGACCAGCAGATCGTCCTGCAGGATCTTGGTGATCTGAGCGATCTGATCCGGAGAAAGATCGCGGGCCATGAGGTTGCGGTCGATACCGACTTTGGCGATGATTTCCAACGCCTTGGCGGGTCCGATACCGTAGAGATAACGCAGAGAGTATTCAATGCGCTTGTTTCCAGGAATGTCAACACCGATGATTCGAGGCATGATTTAATTTGTCCTGTTTTTATGGTTATTGTTAAAAAACTTGTTACTGCTTTACTACTGCTGCATCAGCCCTGGCACTGTTTGTGACGCGCATTGCGCGAACAGATGACCCGGATTTTGCCGTGACGTTTGATGATCTGGCAGAACTCACATCTGCGCTTCACCGACGCTCTAACTTTCATTTTCAAACTCCTAAAAAATTTTACTTGTTGTTAAGTTTTACTCATCCATCACCTGTACCGGCCGGATCATCACAATGCGAACGGCCACCTTGCCGATCCGTCATTATCCAGACCCTGAACACGACACAAGAAACGTACACCTACCCCTACCCGGAAAACCTGTTTCCCGGCAGTGATGTGTGACGCCATCCAAACTAAGCTTGATGCTCTACACTTGCCCTGTGCGATTTTTCCGTTTCACACAGCGCAGATCAGAAACTTCATCCGGTGCGGGCGGTGGAATAATTTGACCGCATCCATCAAAACATTTTCTGATGCTTTCATATAAAATAACCCCTTTTCGCAAACTTTTCAAGTCGCGGGAGCTTTTTTTATCAAAAATATTTCTCCGCCCTTGAAAAAACAGCTTTCGCATATTAATTTAAGGGGCGGCAAATGATTATTAACACATAATGTGAGGTTTTTTTCTTATGGGCGGATTTTTCGGAGTTGCATCAAAAACAGATTGCGTCAGCGATATTTATTTCGGTACCGACTACCACTCCCACCTCGGAACCCGGCGCGGAGGTATCGCCATAACCAATCCGGCCGGCGGTATCGATCGCCGGATCCATGACATCAGCAACGCCCAGTTCCGCTCAAAATTTGACCCGGAAATCGGTTCGTTCAGCGGCAACACCGGAATGGGTGTCATCAGCGACACGGAAGATCAGCCGCTTATCATCTCCAGCCAGCTCGGAACTTTTGCCATCATTACCGTCGGAAAGATCAACAACGTCGATGAAATCCTTGATCTGGCCTTCGCCTCCGGATGTTCCCACCTCGCCGAATCTGCAAACGGAGAACCGAACCCCACCGAAGTTGTCGCAATGCTGATATCACGCAGTAATTCAATGGTCGCCGGGATCGAATATGCCCAGCGGGTCATCGACGGTTCCTGTTCCATACTCATTCTCTCCGGAAACAAGCTTTATGCCGCCCGGGAACGCTACGGCCGGACCCCGGTCATCATCGGCCGGAAACCGGGGGCCTACTCGGTGACCATGGAAACCACCGCTTTCCCGACTCTGGACTATGAAACTTTCCGGGAACTCGGCCCCGGCGAAATCGTTGAGATCACCGGTGATGGCGTCACGCAGCTGAAAACCCCCGGCAGAGCGATGAAAATGTGCAGCTTTTTCTGGGTCTATTACGGCTATCCTTCAAGCTGTTACGAAGGCGTCAACACCGAAAGTGCCCGTTACCGCAACGGGGAAGATATGGCAGCTCAGGACAAAGACATCCTGCCGGAAATCGACACTGTGAGCGGCATTCCGGATTCCGGTATCGCCCACGCTGTCGGTTATGCTCACGCCGCAGGGAAACCCTACCGCCGGGCATTCGTCAAATACACTCCGACCTGGCCGCGCAGCTTCACCCCGCCCAGCCAGAAACTCCGGGAACAGGTTGCCCGCATGAAACTTATTCCGGTGCTGGAACAGATTCAGGGCAAACGGCTGCTTTTCTGCGATGACTCCATCGTGCGCGGAACCCAATTGCGCGATACGGTCGGCCGTCTCTACCGCCGGGGAGCAAAAGAGATCCATATGCGTTCCAGCTGCCCTCCGCTGCTTTTCGGCTGCCGCTTCCTGAACTTCTCCCGTTCCCGCAGCGAACTGGACCTCGCCGCCCGCCGCGCCATCGCCCGGCTGGAAAACGGTGACACCTCCGATGCCACCATCAAGCAATATCTCGAATACGGTTCGCCCAAGTACAACGCCATGGTCGATGAGATCCGCAAGGAGCTCAATCTCACCAGCCTCAAGTTCCAGAAACTGGAATCTCTGATCAGCTCCATGGGACTGCCGCCGGACAAGGTATGCACTTACTGCTGGAACGGCCGCGATATCAACGACGAAACTCCGGACTTTGACTGATCATGGCCGCAGTGCTCGAAGGATCATGGGCAATCGAAGCCGGAAGTGCTTACGGTCAGTGCATCAAGGTCAAAGAGAAACTTTTTGAAAAGCAGACTCCTTTTCAGAAAATAGAAATTTTTGAAACCTGCGAAATGGGCCGGCTCCTGATGCTTGACGGCATCATCCAGTTGACCAGTTTTGACGAATTCGCTTATCAGGAAATGATGGCACATCTGCCGTTCTATGCTCACGGCAACCCGGAAAAAGTTCTGGTCATCGGCGGCGGTGACGGCGGCGTACTGCGTGAACTCGCCCGCCACCCCGGCATCAAAACGCTCGACATCTGCGAAATCGATGCCGAAGTGATCGATGCTGCCAGAAAATTTCTCCCCGAACTTGCCTGCGGATACGATGACCCCAGAGTGAATATCAATGTTGCTGACGGCAGCCGTTTCATTCAGGATAAACCGGAATACTACGATCTCGTAATTGTCGATTCCACCGACCCGGGCGGCCCCGGAGCACCACTCTTTACCGCCGAATTTTACGCAAATTTAAAGCGTGCACTGCGCCCCGGCGGTGTCGTCGCCACGCAAGCCGAATCCCCGTGGCTCCTCCCCGATGTGGTGAAACAATTATTCAATGCCGCCAACGCCAACTTCAAATTTACCGGCTACGGCGCAATCAGTGTTCCCACCTACCCCACCGGAATGATCGGCGTCTGTACCGCCTCTGATGCCAGAGATATCCGTACTCCCGCCCGCGAAGTCGAACTGGAAATCGCTGCTCAGTTGCGCTACTACAACAGCGAAGTCCACCGTGCCGCTTTCGCCATGCCCAACTTCGTGCAGCAGCTGCTGCAGAAGTAATTGGATTGCGGGGGAAGGGAAAAACTTTTTTTCACGAGAAGAAAAGTTTTTCCCTTCCCCCAAACCCC
>JAZRNP010000049.1:0-2133 GCA_045648225.1 Victivallaceae bacterium
CACAAATCCAGTTCACGTTTGCGCATTTTTTATCCATTGCTGTTTCAGCATGAATCTTATCCGCATTCCAGAACGACTCAAATATTGCCGTGGGGATTGCTGTGGAAGTCTTATATCACCGCTCAGCAGACGGAATGCAAGGTGTTGTGCGGCGCGTTGTGGTCATCCAAGGTCGAAGAAGACGAGTATGATTACCGGATGTTGGGCGGGTTGCTTTTCCGCAACCGCAAAGATGCCGACAGCCGCCGCTTTTCGCTGCTGTATAAATTTTTTTCCTATCACCGTTTCAAGGATGAGGTAAAGTGGGAATTCTTCCCCTTTATCAAGATCATGGAAACCGCTAAAAGCGACAGTTGGTCATTCTGCTGGAAATTGCTTGAAAAACACGATGGCGGCGGCCATATTTTCTTTATTCCCTGGGGAAAGGAGAATAAATGAAAAACGATAACAAACATCTTATACCGCCGCATGGAGGCTATTGTAAACTGGTTACAACTCGGTAATTTGATTTACGATGCAACGGCAGCTTTTTGCGAACACTTTATTGACCGCGAAGACCGGACTTATGACCAGATGGTTCAGGCGGCGCGGTCGGGAGTGGCAAACATTGTGGAAGGTTCACAAGCCAGTGCCACCAGTAAAAAAACAGAACTCAAATTGACCAATGTCGCCAAGGCTTCTCAAGAAGAGCTGCTCGAAGATTACCGCACCTTTCTGCGCCAGCGCAATTTAAAAATCTGGGATGCTCAATCGGTCGAGGCTAAAATAATCCGGGAATCCCGCCCCGAAACATTGGCACAACTTCGGCAGCTTATGGCTTGTCTGGTGTCCGACTTGTCCGACGCGTCCGACAGGTCGGACAAGTCAGGCAAAAACGCCATCAAACAGGAGGTCGCCGCTAATACGATGATTTGTCTCATTAATCAGGAAACATTTCTTTTGGGCAGACAAATCGCCCGTCTTGCTACCGATTTTGAAACTCAAGGCGGTTTTACTGAACGGCTTTACCGGATACGCTCCGAAAAACGAAAACAGGATAACAAATGAAAAAACTTGTTTTCTCGTGAAAAAAGTTTTTCCCTTACCTCACATCTCAATCATTTTTCCAAAGTTACAGAACTTTGGAGAAGAATTCTTTGACCCGGGGGTTATCGGAGTTTTTGATCACCTCTTCCGGGGTGCCGGAAACCACGATCTGTCCGTGGTCCATGAAGATCACCCGATCGGCGACCTCTGCTGCGAATCCGATTTCGTGGGTAACCACCACCATCGTCATGCCGTCCTGGGCAAGTTCTTTCATCAGCGCAAGCACTTCGCCGACCATTTCCGGGTCGAGGGCACTGGTGGGTTCGTCAAAGAGCAGCACATCCGGATTCATCGCCAGTGCCCGGATGATGGCAATACGCTGTTTCTGTCCTCCGGAAAGCTGTCCGGGGTAGGCGTGGCGTTTCTCATACAATCCGATCCGTTTGAGCAATTTATCCGCCGTTTCCTTTGCCTCTTTGGCATTGGCCCGGTGGGTGCGCATCGGAGCGAGGGTGATATTTTTGCGGATGGTCAGGTTGTTGAACAAATTGAAGTGCTGAAAGACCATTCCGACCTGCTGACGGAATTTGTCGATATCGTGCTTGTTGTCGGTGATATCTTCGCCTTTGAAAAAAATCTTGCCGGAACTCGGCGTTTCCAACAGATTCAAGCAGCGCAAAAAGGTACTTTTACCGCTTCCGGAAGGTCCGACAACGAAGACCACTTCGCCCCGTTTGATCGTAGTATTCACTCCGTCAAGAGCCCGTAACGCCGGGTATTCCTTGACCAGATCTTTAATTTCAAAAATCGCATCATTCATTTTTCTTCAACCTCTTTTCCAGATATCCGAGCAGTTTGGAAAGCAGCACCACCACCGCCAGATAGATCAGTGCCACCGCCATCAGCGGCAGAAAAGCATCGTAGGTTTGACTGCGGATAATATCGCCGCCCTTGGTCAGATCCTGCAAAGCTATGTAGCCGGATACACTGGTTTCTTTGAGCAGCACAATAAATTCATTGCCCAGCGCGGGCAGTACATTTTTGAACGCCTGCGGCAGGATCACGGCGCGCATAGTTTTGTTGTAAGAAAGCCCCAGACTGCGGCCC
>JAZRNP010000050.1:0-7930 GCA_045648225.1 Victivallaceae bacterium
GGAGGATGATAAATGCCTGTTCCGGGGCACTGATCAAATGTTTCGATGACGATGCCGAGCCGGTCAAGCTGGTCGAAGAGATCGAAACTGATATTTACAATATCCGCAATGTCGGACAACCCGATGTGATCCGGGAGTTGAAACTGCTCATCAAGGAGGAGTATCAGGCTCTTATGGACATCCGGGATCACAAGGTCGAAGTCGGTATTCCCACCGGATACGCTCAGGTGGATGAATTCACCGGAGGTCTGAAACCCGGTGAAATGTTTGTTCTTGCCGCCCGTCCTTCCATCGGTAAAACCAGTTTGGCATTGAATATTATCGCCAATGTGGCATACCGCACTGCCAATCCCCGTCCGGTGGCGTTTTTCAGTTTGGAAATGACTGATCGTCAGATCGCCCGCCGTCTGCTCTGCACCGAAGCTCAGGTGTCGGAACGGCTTTTCTGGGATGGCAGCTTCAAAGATTCGGATTTGACCAAACTTACCGGTGCCGTGTCCAAAATCCGGAATGCCAAACTTTACATCGACCCGACCGGCGGAATTTCCATTTCCGAATTGCGTGCCAAGGCCCGCCGGTTGAAAAGTGAACATGATATTCAGTTGATAGTCATCGACTATTTGCAGTTGATGCATGCTGATTCCCGGCTGGATGGCCGTCAGCAGGAGGTCGCTGAGATCTCCGGCGGAATCAAGAAACTTGCCAAAGATCTTCAGATCCCGGTGCTGGTTCTGGCCCAGCTCAACCGTGAAATCGATAAAAATGCCAGTGCCAATGCCCGGCCGAAACTGGCGCATTTGCGTGAGTCCGGAGCTATTGAGCAGGACGCTGACATTGTGTGCTTTTTGCACCGTAACCGAGATGATGCAAAAAATCTTGCCGACGGTGCCAGTGTCGAAGCCGAATGGATCATTGAGAAAAACCGTAACGGTCAAACCGGTATGGTCAAACTGTTGTTCTATCCGTCCCGGATGGAGTTTGTTGCAGCATCTCCCATGAGTGATGAATTTGCTCCGGGATCTGCAGCGGCACAGCAATAAAATCTTAACGTGGGGTTGAAGCCATGAAATTTGAAATAGCAAATCCGATCCGGCAGCTGATTCTGGCAGTTGCCTTTGCCGGGTGTTTCCAGTTGGGGGCCGCCAAGGTAGAGTCTTTGAAAATCGAGCAGGACGGCGAAAATAAGATCCCGCAGGAGCTGCTCAATGTTACCATGCGTTTGCGCAAAGGCAGCGAGTACACCCGGGAATATCTGGATGAAGATATCAAAAATCTTTATGCTTCAGGAAAAATTGCCGACGTGGTCGCCAAGGTGGAGAATCTTGCCAACGGCAACGTCGCTATTTCTTTGCAGGTCAAGCCGTCTCCGGTGATCACGGTGTTGAAAATTGAAGGCAATGCCAAATTTGAAACCAAAGATCTGCAGAAACACTTCACGATCAATGAAGGTGACCGGCTCAACAGTCGTCAGCTTAATGAAACTCTGGAAAATCTCCGTAAATTCTATATTGGCAAGGGTTATTCCGATGTCCGTATCGCTCCTCCGGTGATTATCCCGGATGGTAAAAACGGAGTGATCGTCACGGTCAAAATTGCCGAAAATCTCCGGCTCAAGGTTAATGATGTCCACTTTGACAAAGTTACGGTCTATTCCGAACGGGAGTTGAGAAACCGTTTGTTCAACAGTTACAGTTACTGGACATTGCTTCCGTTTATCAATGATTTTCTCAATTATGGTCTGCTTAACCGGCAGGAGCTGGAAATCGACAAGGCCCGTTTGCGGGATATGTATCACAACCGGGGATATCTGGATTTCAAGGTCAATGAGATCGTGTTGACTCCGAAAGCCGGAGATGCGGAATTTGTCAATATTCTCTTTAAAGTTGAAGAGGGCGAACCTTATACCGTGGATCAGGTTACGCTTTCCGGAAATAAGATGGTCAATGCCGGAGAACTGGCTCCGCTGCTGGGAATGGCTTCCGGAGAGGTTTTCTCCAAGAGCAAGGAACAGGCAACCATCCGGGCAATCTCTGACCTTTATGATTCCAGAGGTTACGCTGATGTGGCGATCCGTCCGGTCCGGACGGTGAATTTCCAGGATAAAAAGGTTTCCGTGGATTTCAAGATCACCGAAGGACGCAAATTCTATGTCAATGACATCGTGATCATCGGCAACACTTCCACCCGGAATAAAGTTCTGCTGCGGGAAATGGCTCTGCAGCCGGGAGACCCGGTGGCAAAGCACCGGATCGATATCAGCCGTCAGCGGCTGCTCGGAATGGGATATTTCCAGAAGGTCGAAGTTGAAGCGGTGAATGCCGACGATCTGGATACCAAAGATATTCATGTGAAAGTTGTGGAGCGTCCGGATCGTTTCAACTTCCGTATCGGTGCCGGAGCATCGGACGTCAACAGCTTCTTCGGTATGGCGGAAGTTTCCACGGACAACTTTGATATCACCAATCCGGGCAAATGGTTTTACGGCGGCGGTCAGCGGTTGCGTCTGCAGGGAATTTACGGTATTGACAATGCCGGATTCAATGTGGATTTCATCGAACCGTGGCTGTTTGATCTGCCGTTGCGTTTTGAGTTGTCCGCTTACATGAATACTTCTGATTTCGATGATTGGGACGAAGAGCGCATCGGTGTCCGTACTTCGCTGCAGCGCAAGATATTTGATGATTTTACCACCATCGCCGCCGGATACAAGTTCGAGGTGGTGCGGGTGACTGATATTGCCTCATCGCTCAAAAACTATATGCGTAAAAATGATCTGGACGGAACCTCCCGGGTCGGACAGTTTTCGTTGATGCTCGCCCGCGACACCCGGGACAGCCTGGTTGATCCTACGGAAGGATACAATATCAATCTTTTCGGTTCGATCTCTCCGGAATTTCTCGGATCAAGTTCCAATTATTACCGGATGGAGGCCCGGGCAAGTTACTATACCAATTTCTTTGACAAAGCGATCGTCGCCATGGTCGGCGGTAAGATCGGCGTAGTTTCAAATTTCAATTACAGCGACAATGTTCCGGTGTACGAGCGTTACTTTATGGGCGGCAGCAATTCCGTCCGGGGTTTTGAATACCGCAGTATCGGACCGACGGTCAACGGCTGCAATGTCGGCGGCAATACGATGCTGCTGCTTACAGCAGAGGTTTCCCATCCGATCTGGGGACCGCTTCGCGGTGCGGCATTTGTTGATGCCGGAAATGTCTGGGACGACACCTATGAACTCTCATTCTCTGACATCAATGTCGGTGTCGGTTACGGTATCCGGTTGAAATTGCCGATGCTCAAAGCACCGTTGAAACTTGATCTTGCCTATCCGGTGGTGAAAAATCAGGATAATGTATCCCGCAAGTTCCGGATTCACTTCAACGTCGGATTTACTTTCTGAAAATGGAAAACTATTCTGCCGATGCTGATTCACTGATGCGGGTATTGCGCCGTTTGCGCGCGCCGGATGGCTGTCCGTGGGATCGCAAACAGACCCGTTCTTCGCTGGTGCGTCATCTGGAATCTGAATGCGGTGAACTTATTGATGCGATTGATCGCAACGACCCGCCGCACATTTGTGAAGAGTTGGGTGATGTGCTGATGAATCTGCTGTTTCAGGTAGTCATCGCCGAAGAAAACGGCGAATTCACCCTTGATAAAGTCTGGCGGCAGATCATTGACAAGATGATCCGCCGTCATGCCCATGTTTTCGGTGATGCCCATGCGGAAAATGCCGATGATGTGGTGAAAATCTGGGAAGCGGTCAAGCAGGCGGAACGGCAGAGTGCCGGAGAGAGTAAAAGTTCGGCGATGGATCAGGTCAAGCATTCGCTGTCGGCTCTGACCCGGGCTGAAAAACTTCAGGAAAAAGCCGCTGAATTCAATTTCGACTGGAGCGATATTGCCGGAGTCATCGACAAGGTGAAAGAGGAGTGCGCTGAGGTTGAAAGTGCATTGAATTCCGGAGACGACGAGGCAATCGACGAAGAGTTGGGCGATTTGCTTTTTTCGGTGGTGAATCTGATCCGTTTCCGCCAGCAGCGTCACAGTGAAGAGTTGCTCCGCCGGGCCAATTTGAAGTTTGAACAACGCTTCCGCTGTATGGAAAATGAGGCGGACAAAAGCGGAGTTCAGCTGAAAGATCTTTCTCCGGAACAACTTGAACTGCTCTGGCAAAAAGCAAAGTTTTCTGAAAGATGAAATCTGGAAAAAACCGTTTGTTCGCAACCGCTCTTCCTCAGCAGGGGAAGCGGATATTGCTGTTCATGACCCTGATAGCCCTGCCGGTGCTTTTTCTCTATCTCGGACAAAGCGAACTTCTGAATGTCGAAGGAGAGTGGGCCGCCTGCTCCCGGATGATGAGCGGGCCCGGAGTCTCTGTGGAACGTTGGTATCCGGAGAGTTGTCACACGATCATATTCAGCCGTTTGATCGATGAATTATCCAATATATTCCCGATGTCCGAATGGCTGATCCGGCTGCCGTCGCTGTTGGCGGCATTGGCAACACTGGCAGGAACTATCCTGTTATCCCTTGAGATATTTGAGCGTAAAAATGCCGTGTTTGCCGGTTGGCTCATGCTGGGATCCTATGGATTTCTGTATTGGGGCAGAATCGGCAGTAATCCGATGTTCGGTGCTGCTGCCGCAGTCTGGTGTGCCGCATTGTTTTTCGGACGCCGGAGTGCCGAGTCGTCGCTTTTCCGGCAGAATTTCGACTTTTTTGTGATGCTTGGCACGGTGTTGCTGCTTTGCGGTTATACCACGGCAATCGGTATCATATTACTGCTGCTGCCGCAATGGATTGCCATTTTGAAAAAAAATCGTATCGCATGGCGCAAATGTCTGCTGATTACAGCGGCATTGATATCCGCACTTTTGTTCCTTGCGGTTTTGCTTTACATCGTAGTTTATTCGGATAATCCGGAACTGCGTTGGGCTGGCAGTTTGCGCCGTATGGCGGATTTTTGCATCCGTTTGTCGCATCGCTCATTCCGGGAATTGATTTCGCTCAACAACAGAATACCGGTCGTTGAATCATGGCTTAATCTTCCCCGGATGCTGCTGCCCTGGAGTCTGCTGCTCCCTGCTGCGCTGATCGGGTTGTGGAAAAAGCGGAAAGTTTTACCGGATAATTTCATCCGGTTATTGTTGGGAATGCTGCTGTATATCCTGTTTCTGGCTATTTTCCCCGGCCGCCGCTGGGGAAGTCTGCTGCCGCTGCTGGGGCCTGCTGTTATTGTGATGTCCACCGGATTGAGTGCCCGTTACCATGATGTGAAACTTGAACGTTACAGTGAACTGGTGGTCCGGGGAATATTTATTATTATTGCGGCATTGTTTTCGGCATTGTTCTGCACCTGGCCGCTGTGGGATGAATTATTGCGGGTTGATGCCCCGGCGATGCTGATGCTGTTGTCGGCTGTGGCAGGATTGGCAACTCTGGCTTTGCTGACATTCGGAATCTCATCCGGAAATCCCGTTGAAAAAATAATGAAGCGTTCATCGCCGCTGGCAGCAACTGTTTTGGCCGGAGTGGTGCTTTCGGTATTTGTAAATTGTGTGTTCCTGCCGCAGATGAATCGTTTCCGTACCGGCCGCCGTTTCTGGGAGCGCAGCGCGGCTGCCATTGAACAGTGCGATCCTGCTCCGGAACTGGTGATATTCTACCGCTGCGGTGTTCCGGAACGGGGAATATATTATTTGAATCTGGAACAGCCCTTTACTGAAGTGTCAACTCCGGAAATGGCTGATAAGATCTTGCGCAATTGCGGCGGTAAGGTGGTCATAATATCTTCCCGTGAACCGGAAATTATTTCCGAAATTTCCCGGATCGCCGCCCGGAACCGCAAGCGTTTCAACAAGGATGCTCCGTTGGCTGCGGAAGATTTGCCGGTCGCTTTTGTCAGCAGTGATATTCATTCTCCGGGTGACAGTTACGCCACCTGGCTGTTGGAATTGTGATTTTACAGGTATTTGGCCAGCAGTGCCGTAACGGCATATTCACTGCGCAGGACCCTTTTGCCCAGAGTTACCGGCAGCATTCCGGCCCGTTCCAGAGCGTCATTTTCAAAATCATTGAATCCTCCCTCCGGTCCGGCAGCGATGAGAATGTTGCCGTTTTCAGGCGGCGGCACCGGCCGGCTGGCCCGGGGATGTCCGAAAATTGCCACTGCGGATTTTTTGACCAGTCCGGGGAGAATATCTTCAACAAATGGTTTGAAGCGGGTGTGATATTCAAATTCCGGGTAGATGGTATCTCCGCACTGCTCCAGGGCGAGACGAATCTCGTGATCAAGTTCTTTTTCTTTAAGTATTGAAGATTGCCAATAACTTTTTTCGACCTTGGCGGCGTGGATGAAATGAATTTTTTTCACCCCCATGGTCAGCGCACCATGGAGGATCTTTTTTACCGTAAGCGGACGCTGCAGGGCACAGACCAGAGTTACCGGTGAGGGCGGCAGAGGAGGGGTGTCCAGTTCGACGGAGAGCGATGCGGAATCTTCATTCATCTCAAGTACCGTGGCCTTGCCGGTATTGCCATTGCATATACCGGTACGGATGGTATCACCGCAATCGGGTTTGATAACATTTTTCAATTGCAGAAAACGTCTGCCGGAAATGACGATTTTTCCGGGAGAAACAAAATCTGATTGGTCAATTAACAGCAGATTCACTTTGCCGAATAGATCCAGTTGCCGTTCCGGTTGGTCCGGGTCACATATTCTCCGTTGACTGCGGCGCGGTCAAGGATCCCGGCGACTTCCACCGCCTGTTCGGGAACTCCTGCGCCGTCGGCAAGGTCAGCCGCCGAACCGGAAAAATCCGGATGTCCGGCAAGAAATTCCAGAACCGATTCCCGGAGCGCAAGGGCCGCTTTGGCGGCGAGCTTGTAAGCCTGTACTCCGGGCTGGTGAAATGCATTGATGTTGATAAATTCAGCATAAACGGCCACGGCACGTTCATAGAGAGCGATGATTTGTCCGAGTTCAAAGACGGAAATCTCCGGGATGCGGATGGTTATGACCTGGCGTCCCTTGTTGCGCAGTGCGGCACACAATCCCTCAAAAAATCCGTGGAGATAGTCGCCCATGGCGGTGTTGTTTCCGATGTCGAGCTTGGCCGCATCTTTCTGCACCTCAATGAAGGTCGCAAAGAAATCATCCCGGCCGTCGTTGAGCTGCTGGATAAAGGCATGAGCATCGGTGCCGCCTTTGTTGCCGAATACATTCAAACCCTGACAGACTCTTTTGCCGTCAAGATCGAGTTCTTTTCCCAGACTTTCCATGACCAGCTGCTGCAGATAACGGGAGAGCAGCACCAGACGGTCACTGTATGGGACGATGACCATGTTGCGGTCACCTTTGCCGTTTCCGGCGATGTACCACATTGCGGCGAGCATCATTGCCGGATTGTCAGAATAATCTTTCTGCCGGGTCCACTGATCCATGGCGCAGGCTCCGGCAAGAAAAGTTTTGAAGTCAATACCGGTCAAAGCGGCAGGCAGATGACCGACAATAGCGGTTTCACTGGTTCTGCCGCCGACGGAATCGGCCATGTTGAAAATTTTAAGATAACCGGATTCAATTGCGTGGCAGTAGAGCTGACTGTCCTGCATGGTCACGGCAACGGCATAATCTCCGAACTTCAATCCCCGGGAAGCATAAAACTGCTCCATGGCGATCATATTGTTGCGGGTTTCCTGAGTGCCGCCAGATTTGGAAATGACCAGATGCAATGTGCGTTCCGGATCCATCACGGCGGTGAGGTCGGCGAATCCGGCAGAATCGGTGTTATCCAGAAAATATATTTTGAGCCAGTTTTGGCGTTGAGCAGCGGACATTTCGTTCCAGTAGGGCCCGTTGATTGCAAACTGCATCAATTGGGGCCCCAGCGCAGAACCGCCGATGCCATTGACGACAACGGCATCG
>JAZRNP010000051.1:0-1718 GCA_045648225.1 Victivallaceae bacterium
CTCTGGCTCTGGTCAAGAGCCGGATTTGGATGTACAAACTTCTGCCCTTGACGTTGATTGCTCTGACCGGTATGGCGGCCATGGCATCATTCTGTTTTGTCCGTTCGCTGCCTGGATTTGTGATTTCCGCTTTCGCTTACGGAATTTATTCCGGATGCGGATATTTTATCTTTGTGTTTTATGCTCTGGCCAATCGTGAAAAGGCCGGACGTAACGCCGCTGTCAATGAAATCTCGGTCTCAATAGTCAGTATTGCCGGTCCATTGCTCGGAGGATTGCTGGTGGATGTTTCCGGTATTTCCTGGACTCCGTTTGCCATGGCTGTCGGAGCTATTATGCTTGCAACGATTTTTCATATAACTGTCTTTGCTGCCGATAAGCGGCGCAAATCTGCTCTCAAAGAGGTGAAATGATGACCGAAATCAACATTGTCATGCTGGAAAATTGCGACGACCTGATGCCGGCAAAAGCTCATTTTGATGATGCGGCTTTCGATCTGCGCAGCCGGGTCGATATGGTGCTGCCGGTTCGTAAAAGCGTGGTCGTGCCGGCCGGATTCTCCATTGAACTGCCGGTTGGTTTTGAGGCTCAGATCCGTCCCCGCAGCGGACTTGCTTTGAAACATGATCTGATGCTCACCAATTCTCCGGGGACTATCGATGCCGGATACCGGGGCGAAGTCGGCGTTATCATGTACAACGGCGGCACGGAAGAGTTTCCGATCCAACGGGGGGACCGCATTGCCCAGATGGTGATCGCCAAATTGCCGGAAGTTTCTCTGGTCAAAGCAGAATCCCTGAGCGAAACCAACCGGGGTACCGGCGGTTTCGGAAGTACCGGTAAACAATGATGTACTGCGATCAGCTGCCGGAACTCTGGCTGAATTTCCTTGCTGACACACCCTGTGCCGGGATGCTCCCGGAGCTTTTGGGGAAAGTTTCTGCAAAAAGGATGGAAAATCAGGTCTTCCCTCCGGAAGGAATGGTTTTCCGGGCCTTCGAATTGACCCCGCCTGAATCCATCCGGGCTGTTATTATCGGGCAGGATCCCTATCACGATGAGGGGCAGGCTCACGGATTGGCCTTTTCGGTCCCCGCCGGTGTGCCGCATCCGCCATCATTGCGGAATATTTTCAAAGAATATGCCTCCGATCTCAATCGGGAAATCCCCGCGTCCGGTTCTCTGGAAAAATGGGCGGAATCAGGCATATTTCTGCTTAACAGTGTACTGACTGTCGATGCTCATTCTCCGGGAAGTCACCGCAATTTCGGGTGGGAAAAATTTACCGATGCGGTGATCTCTGCCATAAGCAGCCGCCGTTCCGGAATAACTTTTATTCTCTGGGGTGCATTTGCCATTCGCAAGGCGTCGCTTATTGACCGGAATAAACACCGGGTCATCACCGGAGTCCATCCATCACCTCTGTCTGCATATCGGGGATTTTTCGGTTCAAAACCTTTTTCTGCCGCTCTTGAGGATTGGCCGCAACTTTGACTTGTAAGATCAATGTTTTGGTATTATATTAAGTAGAGAAACAGTTTAATACTTTTCTGGTGTCCGGGTGGCGGAATTGGCAGACGCAGCAGACTTAAAATCTGCTTCCTTCGGGAGTACGGGTTCGATCCCCGTTCCGGATACCATCTTTTTTATCAGCGTGAGTATCTCCGGGGAAAATCACCAAAACGGCTTGAGCAAACCAGTTTGCCCGCCGTTTTTTT
>JAZRNP010000052.1:0-2490 GCA_045648225.1 Victivallaceae bacterium
AACTGCGCCTCATCGGAAGCATCCGCCAGACATCCGGGACGGAGGCCGTCACCGAGAGACAAGGTCACATCATATTTGCTGCAGATCTCCAGAATGTCGTCAAACGCTTCATAAAAGGGGTTTTCCTGCCCGTGTTCACTCATCCATGCGGCGAGCAAGGCCCCTCCCCGGCTGACGATCCCCAGCTTCCGTTTCAGTGCAAGCGGAACATATTTGCGCAGCAAACCGGCGTGGATAGTCATATAATCAACGCCCTGTTCCGCCTGTTCGCGGATCACCGAGAGAATTTTATCTCTGGAAAAATCGTTATTCCCATAACGGGCAACGATTTCATAAATGGGGACAGTACCGAGCGGAACGGTGCATTTTTCAAGCATATTTCGCCGGATGAGCGAAATATCTCCACCGGTACTCAGATCCATCACCGTATCCGCACCGTAATGCAAGGCAATATTGAGTTTGCTCTGTTCGGCTCCGGGGCAGCTGGATAAGGAGGAATTGCCGAGATTGGCATTGATCTTGGTTTTCAATTCCCGTCCGATACCGCAGGGAACGAGTGATTTATGATTGATATTTGCGGGGATGACGATCCGCCCTCCGGCGACACCGGAGAGGATGAATTCAACCGGACGCCGTTCTGCTTCGGCGACACATTTTATTGCCGGGGTGATGATCCCCTTTTTGGCAAATTCGATTTGAGTCATAAAAAAATCTCCTGTTTAGCTGTCATATCCGTCAAGAGTGATCCGGCGTAAAGCGGATTCCTCAGGCGGATACATCTGACAAAGCGTATCACTTAAAAACACCTTTTCAGCAAGTGCGCCAAAGACAAAAGCTTTAGCTTCTCTTACCGCACGCTCCCAGTTTTCACCCCGGGCAAGATTTGCCGCCAAGGCCGCACTGAGTGTGCATCCGGTACCGTGGGCAACATTTCCAAAAACAGCGATCCGGGGCGAAGTTGCCGCAAAAAGTTTACCTTCATGGCAAACGATATCAGAAACAGAGTCAACATTATCCAGATGTCCGCTTTTGAGAATAACGCTGCAGCCGAATCTCCGGTAAATCGTCATTGCCGCATCGGCAAGATCATCGGCGGAAGTGATCTTCTGACCGCAGATAAGTTCTGCTTCAGGGATATTCGGAGTTATCCATGCAGCCAACGGGAAAAGCCGTTCCATCATCACCGCAACTGCGGACTCCTCCAAAAGCGGGATGCCGGAAGTCGAAACCATCACCGGATCGACCACCAGATCGATCGACCGTTCTGAAACAGTTTCGGCGACACATTCAACAATCTCCCGATTGGCGAGCATCCCGGTTTTGGCGATACGCACAGGGAATGCATCGAGGACACTTTCGATCTGGCATCTGACCGCTGCGGCAGGCAGCGCATCCACCCGGCGCACTTCAAAGGGATTCTGGGAAGTTACTGCCGTGATCGCAGAACAACCGTAAACCCGGAAAGCATTGAATGTCCGCAGATCAGTCTGGATTCCCGCGCCGCCTCCGGAATCGCTTCCGGCGATGGTCAACACCACAGGAAGTTTTCGGCATTGCTTCATTGTGACAATCCTTTGAGCATCGTTTTCCGCAGACTCTCAACTTTGCCTCTGACATCGGCAGCCTGAGTTATCTCCGTCACCATGGCAATGTGTCTGAATCCTTTGGAAACCAGCAGCGGCAGATGAGCCTCCTTGATCCCGCCCATCACCGAAAACGGACAACTCACGGCGGTTTTGAGCTTTTCAATCAGCTCCAATCCCAGAGCTCCGCAAGCGACGCTTTTGGTTTGAGTCGGGAACATGGGGCCGATATTCAAATATCCGCAACCGTCAGCCAGAGCCAGGCTGATCTCGTCAGCGTTGTGAGTGGAAACCCCGAAAAGCATTCCGGGAGCGATTCTTTTTGCGTCACGCAGAGGAAAATCCTCCTGCCCCAGATGAACCCCATCCGCTCCGGCAGCCATGGCGATATCCAGCCGGTCATCGACGATCAGCAGCATATCATGACGATCGGTGATGAGTTTACATTTTTTCACCAGTTCAAAAACTGCTGAATCCGACAGATGTTTTTCCCGGATCTGAACGATCTTTGCCCCTCCGGCAGCGATGGCGGAAACGATGTCGCACACCGGTCGGCCGGAGCAGAATTCCGAACTTACCACGGGGTAGATATCAGAGTTTTCAAAAAGTTCGATTTTCTGCTGCAGAGTACGCATTTTCAGCGGCCTTTTCCGATGATGAGTTTGGCGACTTTGCGTCCGGACATCAGCATACCGCCGAAGATCGGTCCCATCCGGTAACCGCCCATGACATTATTTGCACTCATACCGCAGGCGTACAAACCGGGATAATACTGCCGGGTGTTTTCCACGGTGGATGCTTCGCCGTTTTCGACCCACATCGGTTTTTCGCCGATGATGTCACCGGTGGGGGTATCAAGCTGGATCTTGGCTTTTTTGACTGCCAGATTAAGTATTTCGCTGGGGTG
>JAZRNP010000053.1:0-4355 GCA_045648225.1 Victivallaceae bacterium
TCATGAGTAAGTGGCAGCAAGTAAAACTTGGTGAACTTTACGATGTTCACAATGGATTATCCAAAAGCAGAGATGCTTTTGGTACAGGATATCCTTTTTTAAGTTTTTCGGAAGTTTTCAATAACTATTTTTTGCCAAATAAATTGGAGCAACTGGTCGAATCAACTCAGAAAGAACAAGACTCGTATTCAATTCACAGGGGCGATGTATTTATCACAAGAACAAGTGAAACGATGGATGAGTTGGGAATGAGTTGTGTTGCCCTTCACGATTATCCTAACGCAACATATAACGGTTTTACAAAACGCTTGCGTCCTAAATATCCAGATAGAGTTTTACCAGAATATATTGGATATTTTTTAAGAACGCCTTTATTCAGGTCAAAATTTGTAGCGTTTTCAACAATGACGACAAGAGCAAGTTTGCGCAATGAAGATCTGCTCACAATGGAAGTCACACTCCCCTCGATTGAAATCCAGCGGAAGATTGCGGATGTGCTTTCGGCGTATGATGATTTGATTGAGAACAACCGGAAGCAGATCAAACTTCTGGAAGAAGCCGCCCAGCGGCTTTACAAGGAATGGTTCATCGACCTCCGCTTCCCCGGCCACGAAACCACTCCCATCGTCAACGGCATCCCCGAAGGATGGAGATATGGCAGTATTACAGATATTGCAGTATGCTTTGACGGTAAGCGCATTCCTTTATCTTCATCAGAAAGAAGTAGTCAAAAAAAAGTATATCCTTATTACGGAGCGGCAGCCTGCATGGATTATGTAGAAAAGTATATTTTTGACGGAATTTATTTATTATTCGGAGAAGATGGAACTGTTATCACAAATGACGGTTCACCAGTATTGCAATATGTGTGGGGTAAGTTTTGGGTAAACAATCACGCTCATATCTTCCAAGGAATCTCACCGTTTACTACCGAATTCTTATATATGCTGTGTAAACATTTGAAAGTTTCAGATGTTGTTACAGGAGTTGCTCAACCTAAAATTAGCCAAGGTCGATTAAATGCCAAGGCAATTTTGATACCTAATAATAACTTGGTGATAAAATATAATAAAGCAACAGATGCGATATTCAGGACAATAAGAAACTGTACTGATCAAATTACGTTGTTGATCGAATCTCGCGACCGCTTGCTCCCCAAACTCATGACTGGCAAATTGGAGGTGGAATAAATGAAATTTGAAAAAATTACTATAGAAAATTATAAATCAATAGGCAATAAAAATAACTCCATATTTTTTGGCAATGACGTAATTGCTCTCGTGGGAAAAAATGGATCAGGCAAGTCGAATATATTAAATTCTCTAAATGGAATTCAGTTATTCAAAATATGTGCTTCAGATACTTTTGAGAACACCAATCGATTTATTGAAAATGCTCCGGTAAAAATCATTTTTCAACTACGAATGACCCCGAAAGATTATGAACAACTTTCGCCAACAATAGATATTCCAGATGATGATGAAATTGTGACATTCTCTTTTTATAAATATACTAATAAATCAATAGTTGTAGATTTTTATATAACAAACTCCTCTGGTGATACTCCGAGCTTTTTTTCGAAAATTTTGCATTCTGATGAAAAATTGTGTGCCATATTTGAAAAGTTGCAAGAAGCTATAAATGCTGATAAAAGTAATCATGGTAATGAAGAATATTTATTTGCTACTCTTAAGTATTGGTGCAACAATTGGGACAAAAGTTATCATCATTGTAGAAACATTGAGTGGTTGAAACGTTATAAAAATTCAATTAATGATGATGATATACAATATATAAGAGATAATTATAATCGGTGTTTAAATAATTTTTTTATGCTAATGCCTGTTATAATGCTTTATAAGGATGATTATTTGCAGGATGAATACACATTAGAGAATTTGCAAAATGATTTGAAAAACAATTCATTTCCGAATGGATTAAAAACACTGATAAGAGCCTTGAATATTTCTGAGGATGATTTTATTTCAATGTTAAAAGATTGCAGTTCTAATAATGTTCGTTCGCTTCGCAAACGTATGTCTACAGAACTTTCAGATTTCAACAAATCATTCAATGAATTTTATAATGGTGCAAGCGAACAAATAGAATTATCTGCTTATCCAGAAAAAGGAAAAATTGTTTTCAGTGTGTCAAGAACAGGAGAGTTTGAAGAGTTTAAATTATCTGAACGTAGTCAAGGTTTAAAGTGGTATCTCATGTTTTTTGCTGCACTAAAAAGTGCAAAAGCTTGTAAAAACGCTCTTGTATTAATTGATGAGCCCGCAATACATTTGCATGTAGATGCACAAAAAGAAGTGCTCAAATTATTCGACACTCTAAAGGCTAATGGCGTGCAAATTATATATACAACACACAGCCCATCCATGTTGAACACCAATTCATGGGAAGGAATAAAGCTAATAGAAAAAGAGAATAATATTACAGAAATATTCTCACCAACCACATCACGATCTGGACAAAAACATCTTGAAACACTAAGTCCTATTCAAAAAGCAATGGGATGTACTTTAAACAATACGCTCGCTCCATCTCAAGATAAGTTAAATTTGATAGTGGAAGGTATTACTGATTATTACTATTTAAAAGCGATGTTTAAAGTTTGCGAAGTGACTAATGAACCATACATAATTCCGGCTTGTAGTGCTGATAACATTCCCAATATAGCATCGATATTTATTGGTTGGGGATATAATTTCAAGGTTTTATTAGATCATGATAGAGAAGGCAAAAATGTTTATGCAAAATTAAAGAAAATGGACATTAAAGATGAAATAATTCAGTTTGTTTCAATTAGCGATAATGCAACTATCGAAAATTTAATTTCAGACCATGAAGAAATTATAACTCGAAATGAAAAAGGCGAGTTAAAAAAGAGCGAATCTGCATTTCGTTTCCTCTCAAAAGTTGAATCGGAAAATTTTATACCTGATGATGAAACAAAAAGCAATTTTGAAAATCTTTTTCGCAATCTTAAAATATTACACGACTAATGGGCGATAAGAGGCGACAAACAATGAGCAATAAGATTTCTATCCGTTTTTTTAATGACCGTGAGGTCCGGGCGGCTTGGGATGATTCAGCTAATCAATGGCTGTTCTCGGTTGCCGATATTGTCGGCGTTTTGACCGAAAGCGTTAGTCCGCGGAAATATTGGAGCGTTCTCAAATCACGCCTGAAAAAGACCAACCCCGAGTTGACTACAAATTGTAGTCAACTGAAAATGACTGCTTCTGACGGGAAACGCTATCTGACTGATTGTCTTTCCCAACAGGATATTCTTGTGCTTGTTGAGCATATTCCCAGCCGTCATGCCGCTAAATTTATCAAATGGTTCACTTACAGCGATGATACCATCGACGGCAAAAGCCGTACCAAAGCCTATGCTCTCTTTGAAAGCGGTCTTCTCTCTTCTATGGAACCGGGAACGGTAAAATGCTTGCAGCAGATTCACGCTTATCTCTTCGGCGGCTTGTATGACTTTGCTGGGCAGCTCCGGGATAAAAATATCAGCAAGGGCGGTTTCACCTTTGCCAATGCTCTTTACTTTTCTACGATTTTGCCCAATATCGAGAATATGCCGGAATCTTCTTTTGAAGAGATCATCAACAAATATGTGGAAATGAATGTTGCTCACCCCTTTATGGAAGGTAACGGACGCTCCACCCGTATCTGGCTGGACTTGATGCTCAAGCGTTCTTTGAAACAATGTATTGACTGGAGTCTGGTCAATAAAAATGCATACCTTGAAGCAATGCGAAAAAGTGTCGTTGACAGTTCCGATTTGAAAGCTTTGCTGAAAGTCGCTCTGACCGACAAAATCGACGACCGGGAAATGTTTATGAAAGGTATTGATTACTCTTACTATTACGAGAGCGATTCGGATGAGATTTAAGAATATGGAGAGAAATAAATGAGTTACGAGTATTCTGAAAATATTCTGGTGCAGGAGAGTGCGGGGAAGCTGCTCCATGATGAACTTGGCTGGGATGTCAAGTTTGCTTACAATACCGAAGTTCTCGGACCGGAGGGGACTTTCGGACGGAAAAACTATCACGAGATTTTGCTTTCCCGATATTTCCGTCTTAAAATCAAAGAGTTCAATCCCTGGATCACTCCGGCTCAGATCGATGAAGCCCAAAAGAAACTCGAAACTCATCTTGCTTCAGCCTCTCTTATGCAGATCAATGAGGAAAAATATTTTCTCATCCGTGACGGAATACCTGTTTCCGTAAAACTCCCCAATGGCAAATTTTCCACCCGCACCGCCAAACTCATCGACTTTCAAACTCCCGTTAACAATCATTTTCTCGCAGTAAAAGAACTTAAAATACATG